>CAZFQD010000051.1:0-14579 GCA_964520885.1 uncultured Oscillospiraceae bacterium
TGCATTTAAAATTTTGTCTTTTTGCTTTTTTTGTGTTTTTTCTTTTTAAAACTTTCCCCATTGGACAAATATATATATGTTACTATTATAGAGTTACTCTACCGAAATTATGTAATAATAAACTGGCTGACCGCCAAATACAATATTTATTTCAGCATTCACAAATTCCTTAATTTTTTCTTTTAATTCATTTGCTTGTTGCTCCGTAATATCAATACCATAAAAAATACTTACAAAATTTGCTCCCTCTTTTGTTAATTTCTTTATTACATCTATTGAGCATTTTTCAATTTCTTTTTCTATGTAAGCAATTTTATTTTCTATTAATCCAATTATTTCTCCTTGCTTAATTTCTTTTTCATCAAGCACCGAGTTTCTGACAGCAAAAGTAACCAGACCAGTTTTAACCTTTCTAATTGCACTATTCATAAGTTTTTCATTTTCCTTTTTGCTAAGGGCGGGATTAAATTCAAGCATTGCACCAATTCCTTGTGGAATAGTTTTAGTTTCTAATACCAACACATTTTTTTCGCTAATGGGAATAGTTTGCTTTGCCGCCATAATAATATTTTTATTATTTGGAAGCACAAATACAGTTTTGGCAGGTGTTTTATCTATTGCCTTTAATATATCCTGCGTTGAAGGGTTCATTGTTTGCCCGCCGTCAACAATATTATCTGCACCTAAATCTAAAAAAACTTCATTTAACCCAATACCTACTGAAACAACAACAAAGCCAAATTCGTTTATTGCCTCTGCTATAACTCTATTTTCTTTAACTTCATTAGTTAAATCCGAGTGCTGTTCTTTCATATTATCTATTTTGATATTTATTAGATTGCCAATTTCAATGGCATTTTCTAAAATAATTCCAGGATTATTAGTATGAATATGAACCTTTATTATATCAGTATCCTCAGCAAAAACAACGCTATCACCCATTGTATGAAGAAAAGCCTCTAAATTTTGGCCGTTTGAGCCGATATTTTTATTTATAATAAACTCGGTGCAATACAAAAACTTAATATCCTCTGTTTTAAAAGATTGAAAATCCGCCTTTAAAGAAGGTCTTTGTTCCTTTTCCAAAAGTTCAATTATTATATTATTTTTTAGGACACTTAACATTCCCTCATAAATTACTATTAGTCCCTTGCCACCGGCATCAACTACATTTGCCTGTTTTAATACGGGTAGCATATCAGGGGTTTTTTCAAGTGTTTCATTAGCAGAGCGAATTATTTCTTCAAAAACGCTTAAAATCTCCTGAGTTCTTTTAGTGTATTCCAACCCATAATCAGCCGATACTCTTGCTACTGTTAAAATTGTGCCTTCAGTAGGTTTCATAACAGCCTTATAAGCCGCCTTAACTCCTGTATTTAATGCTTTTGAAAAGTCAACACCATTAGCCTTTTCTTTGCCATTTAGTTCCTTTGAAAAGCCTCTAAAAAACAAGGACAAAATCACTCCTGAATTTCCCCTTGCTCCTTTTAGCAATGCACTTGATACTATTCTTGCAACATTTCCTATATTATCATCTTCAATATTTAATAGTTCTTTTTTTGCCGCATTCATAGTTAAGGACATATTAGTTCCAGTATCTCCATCTGGCACTGGAAATACATTCAAATCATTTATCTCTTGTTTATTATTTTCAATATTATTTGCTCCGGATATTATCATATCCTTAAAAATAGCACCATTAATCATTAACTGACTACACTCCCCAAATAGTAATTAGGAACGAAAACAACTCCTAAATCCTAATTATTTTTTATTGAATCAATATAAACATTCATTTTTTTTACTCCAAAACCTGTTGCAGTTTCAACTGCATAGCGAACATTATGGGTAATACTCTCTGTAATAGCAATAATATTTACTCCATAGGTAACTACTATGTGAATATCAATATTTATTTCATTTTCCGTGCAAGTTACATTAACTCCCTTTTCAATGTTTTCCCATTTTAAAAGAGACACTATTCCATCAGTAGCATTTTTATAAGCCATTCCCACAACTCCAAAGCACTTAGTTGTCGCACTTCCAACAATTGTCGCAACGACTTCTGGCACAATATTTATTTCCCCATAAGAATTATTGAATTTTAGCATAGTTTTCTTCCTTTCGCAAATAATATTTTATTTAAATTATATATATATATATTATTACATTTTTCCAATATTAACAACTATTTTTTTCTTAATATAATACTTATATTAAATTTTTAAATTAAATTTTAATTAAATATGCACTATCTTTTATTATTTTCCCCTCGTCCTCTCTGCAGGTAAACAATAATATTTGAAAATCGTTTAGTCCTAAAACTGTTTTCATAGCACTATTTAATCTATCTAAATCAAAATGAGAAAATGAATCATCAAAAATCAAAACTGGGTTTTCCTTATAAATTAACTTTGCAACAGCTAAACGAACTGATAAATAAGCGGCGTCCTTAGTTCCGGTGCTAAAATAAATTAGTTCCCTTGTTATTCCATTTTCTAAAATATTAACATTATTTTTTTTATCAATAAATATTTTTCTGTCTTTTCTATTTGTTAAAAGTGCGAATATTTCTTGTGCCTTTTTGTTTAACTCTGGTGCAAACAATAGTTGCAACTCTTCAAAAGCTAAATAAAGTGTTTTTAAAGCAATACTTAATGCAAGGTTATTTTCTTTTAAAATATCTTTATTATTTTTTAACTCAATTAATGCAGTGCAAATTGTATCAGGAGTATTTGAATTATTAAATATGTTGTTAGCCGTATTGTTTAGATTAGCAATTTTAACTGTTTGCTCAGTTAAGGATTTTCTTAAAATACTTAATTCCTTTTCAATTTCCTCAATACTTACATCGGGATTTTTTGCTTCATTTGAGGCTATTTTCTTTAATTCTTCAAAATTTGTTCCCTCTAAAAGTCCATTTAGCATTGCCTTTGAAGTGTCTTTTTGTGCTTTTATCATTGATATTCTACTATCTATTCCTTCAAGTTCGGCTATTAGCATTTCTACAGATGAAACAGTAATTTCATTTAGCCCTCTTAATGCACAAAGATTATTTATCTCATTAAATATTTTTGAATATTCCTCTTTTTGACTTTTTTCTCTTTGCAAGGTTTCCTCATAAAAAGATTTTGCATTATGGAGTTGCTGAGTTATTTCTTTATATTCTTCAATAGCCTCAAAAAGCCTTGTAGCATTTGAAAACCCAAATTGATATGCTAATCTATCAGCTTTTGCTTTGTCCCCAGAGGTAAAATGAGTTATTAATAAAACAATTCCAAAAATTGCAAAAATAATTGCAGCTACTAACATACTAATATTATTTGGACCAGAAAAATATGCAAATAATGCAACTCCCATTGCTCCTAATGAAATAACTCCTCCAAAAAGTAAATAGCGTTTTCGTGTTGCTGAGGCTCTATTTACTTTTTCCAAAATAGCTTGAGTATCATTTGCTATACTATCATAATCCTTAATTGATTTCTTTTTATCTTCAAGCCTTTTTAGGGCTACTTTAACATCATCACTACACATTGAATATTTATCCTTATATAGCCTAAAATCCTGCAAAAGTCTTTTTAAATTTGCAATATAATGTTCATCAGCAATAAAACCATTATAACTTTTCATAGAAATTAGTGTATTAATGTTATTTTCATATTCATCAATTATTTTTTTGCATTTCAAAACTTTCTTTAATCTTTCGTATGCCAAAGCCGATTTTACTTCGTTTTGCTCTTTTGTGAGTTCTAATATCTTATTTTTAAGTGTTTTTTCTTGTTCTAATGCATTATTTAATAGGTCAGTAATTTCTAACCACGATTTATAATTTTCTTCTGATTTTAATAGCTGGGCATTTAATAAGTCTTCCTTTTTCTCGATTTCGCTAATTAAACCTGTTTTATCCTTTGAGATTTTTTTTATGGCTGTATCAATTTTTTTAGAAGCAGTTTCATAAGAAATATCTTCTTGACCACCTGAAACTAAATTTCTTAGTTTGGTTTCAAATTCTTCTCCCCCATTTATTTCTATATCTTCTTGTCTTATGAAAGCGGTTTTATCAAATGTATCTGCCTTAACCTCAAAGAACATCTCGCCCGGCTCACTGCCCGAAAATTCCTCTATTGTTTCGCCTGTTGCAATATTTCTAACTATTGGTTTTTTATTTGTGTTTTTTCTATATTCTCTTTCAATAATTAGGTTTTTACCATTAAACATAACTTCCATTGTTCCAATTACAACATCACTACCCCAAGGAAAATACTTTTCCTTTTCTGTAATGGGATTGATTTTTGATATTTTTGTAGAGGGCATTCCATAAAGCATAAAACGAATAAAAGCAGTAATTGTGCTTTTTCCTGCTTCGTTTTTCCCCTCAATTAAGTTTATTCCATCTTCTAACTCAATTTCTTTATTAATAAATTTTCCAAAGCTAATTAAGTTTAGTTTTTTAATTATCATAACCAGCAACCTCCTCGCCTCGTAAAGTTGCTAACCCATATTTTAAAGCTTTTTCATACAAGGGTTTTTCGCCCTCAGTAGCATTATTCATTTTTTCAAATATTTTTTTTGCAAATAAACCTCTTAAAGTATTTTCGTTTAAATAACTTTCAATATCCTCTTTTATTGAGGTGTTATCCTTTATTTCTAAATAAAAAACATTGTCAAAGTCATCTAATAAAACAGATGAATTTATAAGTAGTTCGGACGACACTTGCCCTGTTAAAACAATTCTTACAATATCATTTTTTGTTTTATTTATGAGTTGCTCATTTGTTTTTTCTTTAATAAAACTATGCTCGGTAGCACCTGAAATATCAACAGTAATAATATCATATTTTCTTTTGTTTACGGGTATGAAATTAAGGCTGTGTTTTTTCTTTCCTACTAATCCTAAAATAACTCCTCTATCTGAAAGTTCGTCAAAGCCTCTGCCCTCAGGACAACCGGGATAAGCAAAACAAGTGTCCTTTTCGCTTAATATTTCGGAATATTTATGTATATGCCCTAATGCAATATAATCAAGCCCTGAAAACGAAATTTCTTCTTTAGTTAATGGGTAATAAGTGCTTTGTTCATTTGAATTAACTAATTCCCCGTGAAATAGCATTATATTAATTCTTTCATTATTATTTACCTTAAAATCCTTCAAATAATGTCTTTCGCTATTAGGAGAAACACAAGCAAAACCATAAACGCTAACATTTAATTTTTCAATGTCCACACATTCTATTTCACTGTTTTTAAAAATATATACATTTTCAGGATATTCATTAGAAGCAAATATTGATGTCCTTGAATAATAATCATGATTTCCCGGTGTAATAAAAAACTGAATATTATGTGCCTTTTGCATAGCCAAAGCTAAAAATTTTTGAGTTTCATTTGTTACAAATTCATTGTCAAAAAGGTCGCCGGGAATTAGAACCAATTGCACCTCATTTGTTATTGCTAAACCTACAATATTTAAAAAAGTGTCCCTTAAATCTTGTTGTCTAATTTTAGGGTCCACTATTCCACTTGAAAATGGCGAATCAAGATGCAAATCAGCAGTATGTAATATTTTAATCATAAGCTTTTTCCTTTCTAAACTCTAAAATAGGGATAAGGGGTAAAGGGTAAGGGGAAGTGAACTTCGTTCATAATACACAATTTACAATTAATTAAATAAAGAAAATAGTTTTGACACCGAAATTGTTACTTGTTACCTGTTAATTGTTACTTAAACTCCAAGTTTCAATCCCACCAAAAATATCATTTTGCACCGGTAAAATATTTCCTATTACATTTCTTGAAATGGCAAGTGCAGAATTATTATAATATAAAGGGATAAATGGAGTTTCATCTTCAAATGCGAAAATTGCTTCATCAATTCCAGTTGCTCCACTATCAAAATCGTTTATTATCTTAGTTAAAACATTATAATCCCATCCACCTTTGTTTACTAACGGCTCTCCTAAAACTGAAATATCCATATTATCAGGAATTTTAACCTCTCCAAAAAACAAATCAAAATCCTTTGCATTTAGTGCATTATTATATTCATTTGAAGAAAGTGCAGTTACAGTAACATTGATGTCAAGTTTTTTAAAATTGTCTGCAATTCTGTTTGTGGCATCTAATCTAAATCTATTATCAGAATTAACAACAATATTTAAGGTAACGGGTTTGCCAAATATTGCTCTTTTTCCATTATTATCTTTTGCAAAACCAGCTTCTTCAAAAAGGATTATAGCTTCTTCTTTTGAATATTTATCTTTTGGCAATTCAGTTGATAAAATTTCTTTCCATTTTGGATTAAAAGGATGCCAAATTGGCTCGCTATGAGAAAGCAAAATTTCGCTTGTTAATAAAGTGCGATTGATTGCCAAGGACAGCCCTCTTCTAATTCTTTTATCCAATAAATAGTCTTTACTATAATTCACTCCTAAAAATGATATTATATTTGTTGTAAATTCCTTTAACTCAATATTTCCGTAGTAAGCGGCAGTTGATGAATTTAAATCGGCATAAACCGCTCCAATTGAACCGGAATTAAAGGTGTGAAAAAGAGTATTCATATCTGGAATTTCAGTTATCTTAATATTGCTTATTTTTGGCAACAATCCCATAATCCATTTATCATTTGCCTTTAAACTATATTGACCTTTATCATTTGATAATACATATCTGCCAGAACCTATTGGTATATTACCATTTAGATCCGAATTCTTTTTTATAATTGGAATATCAAATAAATTTATATTTCTCTTAGCAGTTGAATTAGTATTTACAGTAAATGTATTCTCTTGTGCACTAAAAGAATATATATATTTAAACTTTGTATAGTAACTTGAAACACTATCTTTGGCTATCAAAAAAGAATAAGCTATATCCTCAGCTGTAATTGGGCTACCATCCCAAAACAAAGCATTGCTCTTTATTTCAAAGGTAAAACTATTGCCATTTTGAGTAACTTTATTAGCAATAATATTTTCCGCCTCAAAACTATTGCTCAATCTAATTAAACCATCATAGCATAATTTTAAAAGTTGTTTATTAGTATTGCTTTTTGCTAATATTGGGTGCAATTGTTCTCCTGAAATACAAGCTAAGACAAAGGGTAAATTTGCATTAGTTTGATTACTGCTAACTTTTATGTTTGAAGAAATATTGGCAGAATTTTTACTGCAAGAAAATAAAGATAATATTATGATAATAATTAAAAATAATGAAATAATCTTTTTCAATATTTGTATCGCTCCTTATATTTAATCACTAATTCTTGTATAAAAAATTGTGCAAACCAAAAAAAAAAAAAATTACATAAAAATTGTTGACAAATTACTAATAAGATGTTAAAATAAATTTATAAAAATAATAAAAATCGCTTCCCGATAATAGCAAAACTATCGAAAGGTAGTGACGCAAAGCTTTAGGGCCTAAGGGATATATTTCCTATGGTAGCCAGTTGCCGAATGAAGATACTAATGTTTTGTGTGCGTTTTAACAGTTGTGGTCATTCTGTTTTTATGCATATTTTCATTAATAAACTTTTCTACAGTTCGGAATTTATTTTCGGACTGTAGTTTTTTTATTGCACAAACTGACATCTTGTATAGGAGCAATTATTATGAATAACAAAAAGAAATTTAAAAACAGATATACATTTATATATATAATTGGAATAATAGTAGCAATTTTTTTTGCTATTGGTGTATCAATTTTAGTACTTTTATTTATGCCTATTTCTTTTTCATATATTTTTCTTTCTTTTTTGAAAATACTCCCCCGTATTTGAAAAAATACAAATTATTTAAGGATGCTTTTTAGCATCCATTTTTTTTATTAAATAAAGAGAGAACTCATAGGTAAATCCTCATAAATTCTTTCTATAGCTTCAGCAAAAACCGAGGCTGAAGTAAGGACGGTAATTTTTGGATTTTTCTTTTCATCTGAAAGAGTAATTGTATCAAGCATAACAAGTTCTTTAATTACACTATTATTTATTCTTTCAATGGCGGGACCAGAGAATACTCCGTGAGTAGCACAAGCATAAACTTCGTTTGCCTTACCCATATTGATTAATGCCTTAGCCGCATTACAAAGAGTTCCGGCAGTATCAATCATATCGTCAACTAAAATAACAGTTTTTCCCTTGACATTGCCTATAATATTCATAACTTCCGAATCATTTGCCTTTTGTCTTCTTTTATCCACTATGGCCAAAGGTGCTTCTAATCTTTGTGCAAAACTTCTTGCTCTTGTTACAGAGCCTAAATCTGGAGAAACAACAACAATATTTTCTTTATCATTAGCAAATTTCTTTGCAAAGAAAGGAGCTAAAATGGGAACACCTAACAAATGGTCAACAGGAATGTTAAAAAAACCTTGAATTTGTGGTGCGTGTAAATCCATTGTTAATACTCTATCTGCTCCTGCTGTGGTAATTAAATCAGCTACCAATTTTGCAGAAATCGGGTCTCTTGGCTTTGATTTTCTATCTTGTCTTGCATAAGAATAATATGGAATAACAGCAGTTATTCTACCTGCTGAAGCTCTTTTGAAAGCATCAATCATTATTAAAAGCTCCATAAGATTATTATTCACAGGAGTGCAAGTAGATTGCACGACAAAAACATCCGAGCCACGAACCGATTCGTTAATAGAAACTGCTATTTCCCCATCTGAAAAGGTGCCGACTATTGAATTGCCAAGTGGCAAGCCCAAAGAATCAGCAATTTGCTTTGCTAAATCGTGCGAAGCATTGGCGGCAAATACCTTGATGTTTTTCCCATGTGCAATCATTTTTTATCTGTCCTTTCATTTTTAGATATTAGTGGCTGAAGATTTGAAATTTTGTTAATTAGTAATTTATATATCTAAACAAATTTGCATTAAATATTTAAACTAAAGCTGTATTTAAAGCGTTTTTTACAGCTTGAATAATGCCATTACTTGTTCTCGTTGCACCTGAAACAACATCTACATTAGTTGATTGTGCTGTAACAATTTCTTGTGGAATAATTTTAATAGGTTCATTTGCATAACTTGGAGTATCATTATTTGCTAAGACCACAACTGATGTTAGCTTATCATTTAATATTGTTATAGAAACTTTAAACCCCGGCCTGTAACCTGTAGCTATTCCATAGAATGTACCATTTTTATATTTATATAATTGTGAACTGCTGACCTTTGAACTAACTGACGAAGAACTTGCAAACTGAGAACTTATAGTATTTGAATTTGGCACACTTGAAGAAACGGAATTATTATCAATATTTGAGGAATTGTCTGAAGAGTTAGATAATGAGTTATTTGAGTTGTCTTGTGCTATATTTGAAGACATTACTATATTGTTAATAGTTTCAACTGTTTTATTATCTAAATAAACCGGCAATTTCAAAACTACGGCGTAAACTATTATTATAAATGAAGCAAGAATTGTGCTAATTAAAACAGGCTTTAATTTTGAACCGGCGAATTTTAAACTAACATTATTTCTTGGGCATACTTTAATACATTTATTGCAGTTATTACATTCTCCGGATTTAATGACACTTTTTTTGTATAATGGAATATGCATAGAACAATTATCGGTGCAAATTCTACATTTTCCGCATTTTTCTTTTGGCTTTGATAAATATAGCAATTTTGTTTTTGAAAATAAAGAAAATATCGCTCCCAAAGGACATAAATAACAGCAAAAAAACCTTTCTATGAAAAATGAGGAAACAACAATAATAAGAAGAATAATAAACCCAAATAAATAAAATGAAATGGCATCATTTACATTTGGTAGCATTGCAAAAGCATCCCATGGACTATATAAACTAATGTGGATACCGCTATTAGTTATAATTAGAATAAAAATAACTGCCAATATTAAAAATTTTAATTTTTTTAATATACTATCAAGCTTTTCATTTATTTTTAATTTCTTTTTTAGTTTACCTTTTGGAATTTTATATATTAAATCACCTAATGTTCCAAAAGCACACATCCAGCCACAAAAAAATCTACCCAATATTATTGTAAGAGGGATGACAAGCAAAAGTTCAATCATACTCGGGAAAAGATATGATAAGTTAAATGTTCCTTTAAAAAAAGATAAAACCAAATCATTTATTTCTTTAAAGGTAATTGAGAAAATAGATGGAAACAAGAAAAAAAATAATAATTGAGTAAATGTTCTTAATATCTTATTTATATCAAGTTTCTTTTTTATGTTATCATCTCCTAATGAGAAATTGCAAATTCATTTTAATTATCATTTATCATTCCTATTTGTTGCCCAATTTTCCTTTATAATTTGTCTTGACCTTGCAATTGCAAGAGCATTTTCTGGAACATCATCAGTTATAGTTGAGCCTGCGGCTATATAACTGTTATTTTCCACTTTAACTGGGGCAATAAAATTTGAATTACAGCCTATAAATACATTGTCTCCAATAACTGTTCTGAATTTATTTTTGCCATCATAATTTACTGTTACAGCCCCACAGCCAAAATTCACTTTACTTCCAACATCGCTATCTCCTACATAGGTTAAATGAGCAATGCTTGTTTTATCTCCAACATTGGAGTTTTTAATCTCAACAAAATCTCCAACCTTAACTTGCTTTCCAAAATGACAATTTGGTCTAATATTACAAAACGGGCCAATTATAGTGCCTTCCCCAACATAACTTAAATCACAAAAAGAAGCCTTTATTGTTACATTTTGGGAAAGTTCACTATCCGAAATAAAGGAATTAGGGCCAATTAAGCAATTTAAACCAATTGTTGTTTTTCCTTTTATTATTGTGCCACTTAATATAGTAGTTCCCGTAGAAATTTCCACATCAGGACCAATAATAACTCCATCGGTGCAGGGAATATAAACTCCGTTATTAATGTGTCTTTCTAA
Source organism: uncultured Oscillospiraceae bacterium (assembly GCA_964520885.1). Lineage (GTDB taxonomy): Bacteria > Bacillota > Clostridia > Oscillospirales > SIG519 > CAZFQD01. Next base: position 10,892 of record CAZFQD010000051.1, read on the forward strand.
AATCTTATCTCTTAAAATATCAGATAAAGCCTTTACTCCTGCTGAATTTCTAAGTCTTTTGCACACAACAGGAATTTTATTAGCATTAAAAGCTATTTCTTGAAATGATTTATTTTTTTCAACTTGTTTAATCAATTCCTTTGCACTAATAATAAGCCCAACAGTAGCTCCATTCTCATTTTCGCCCTCTTGATATACTGCTAACGCAACAGGCAAACTATACTCATTATATGAATTCAAAGCATTTTTTAAACTTTCCTCTGCCCAATATGGAACAAAAGCAGAAACTATTAATATATTTTTATCCTTATATTTATTAATAAAGTCCTTAGCCATTAATAATGCACTAGATGAAGTTATTTGTTCATCTCCACAAAAAATTTGAATTCCTTCATAGGCAAATTCTTTTGTTTTTTTATATGCTCCTGCTAAACAAATGTTTTTTATTCCAGCTTTTTTTATAGCTTCATATGTCCAAAGTGAAACACTTTTAAACAAAAGGTCGGCCCCGGCAATTGGAACATTACATTCGTCATTATCGTAATAAGATAAAACAATTCCACATAAATTTTCCATAATAAATAAACACTCCTTAGCAAATGAATTAAATAGTTTGTTGTATATATTATCGTATAAAATCCATTTTTTTGCAATAGAAAAATCATTTTTTTTATTTTAATTATGTTTTAGAGCATTAAAAACATTTTTAAATGTTTAATTATCCTTTTAATAGTGTTATAATACATAAATAAAGGCAGGCGAGAATTTTGCGAAAATTATTGAAGGCTATATCTAATTACATAAAACTTATTGATAAGTGGCTAATTTTCTTAGCCCTTTCTTGCAGTGCCTTTGGTATAGTGCTTATTTATAGTGCTACAAACAACACATTATTAGGCGAAAGAAATGTAACTGTTCAGTTGTTTTGTTTGTTATTTGGTTTTATTTTGATGCTGTTGATTTCAAAATTTGATTTTGAACTTTATGAGGACATTGCAAAATATATTTTTATTGTTTTTATTGTTGCTTTGATTGTTACTTATTTTGTTGCAACCGAAGTTAAAGGAAACCGAAATTGGATTAATTTTGGTTTAATAAATCTTCAAACCTCTGAAATTGCTAAATTTGCATTTATTATTACTATGTCTGTTCATATTTCAAAGTTGGACGAAAATTTAAATGAATTTAAAAACATTTTATTTGTTTTGCTTCACTTTTTAGCTTATATAATCCCAATTTTAATTCAAGGAGATGTTGGCTCTGCTTTAATTTATTTAGCAATGTTTACAGTAATGCTTTTTATTGGAGGGCTAAAACTTAGATATTTTGCAGGTGCAACCGTTGTTTTAGTGGCAAGTTCAGGTTTTATTTGGAACAGTCTATTGATGGATTATATGAAAAATCGAATTATATCCACCTTTAACCCGGAACTTGACCCTTTAAAAACCGGCTATCAGGCTATTCAATCAAAAATTGCAATAGGTTCAGGGAAAATGTGGGGTAATGGGCTTTTTAACGGAATTCAAACACAGTATAATTTATTGCCGGAAAAGCACACCGATTTTATTTTTTCAGTCGCAGGAGAAGAACTCGGTTTTGTTGGTTGTAGTTTAATTATTCTTTTATTAACTCTTTTAATTTTTAGAATTGTTCGAAACGGCAGTCGTTCTAAAAACAACTTAGGCACTATTATATGTTTTGGAGTTGCGGCAATGCTTGGAGCTCAAATGCTTGAAAATATTGGAATGTGCATAGGATTTTTGCCGGTTATCGGCATAACATTGCCTCTTTTTAGTTATGGTGGCTCCTCGCTAATTAGTGTTTTCATTTGCTTAGGGCTTGTTTTGAATGTTGCTTCGCAAAAAACAGGAATTAACTTTAAAGATGAAATTTAATAAGTGGAAAGTGGAAAGTGGAAAGTGGAAAGTGGAAAGTTGAAAGTGGCTGAAAATGCCTTTGATACAATAATTGTTAATTGTTCCCTGTTAATTGTTAATTGTAATAGGTGCTTGAATTCTAATCCCGCTTTTGCCACCGCTTTTGCCTTCAATTAGTATTAAAGATGGCTCTTTTTTTATGTCTGAATGAACAAAACAAAGTTTTTTCGCCTCTATTTTATGCTTTCGCATAAGGCAAATAATATCCGATAATCTTTCGGGCTTGTGAATTAAATAAAAACGACCGCCAAATTTTAATAGTGATTTAGCACAAATAATAACATCCTCTAAAGTGCAGGTAGCCTCGTGCCTAGCACTTTTTATATTTTCATTTTTGTTTATTAGTCCTGTATTTTCTTGCTTGTAGGGAGGATTACACACAACAATATCAAATTCATTTTTAGGTAAAATACCATCTAATTTTCGCAAATCTGCATTAATTATTTTAATCTTTTCTTGCAAATTGTTAAGTTTTATAGTTCTGTAAGCCATATCAAAACTTATAGGGTTTAATTCAATTCCATAAATTTCGCAGTTTTCATTTTTTGCAATAAGTAATATTGGAATTATACCTGTTCCTGTTCCTAAATCAGCTACTTTTTCGCCTTTTTTAACCTTTACAAAATTGGATAGCAAAACTGAATCAGTCCCAAATTTAAAAACAGTTTGCGACTGAATTATTTTATAATTTTTAATGCCCAATTCCTCTAAAACTTCCGTTTCCTTTAAAATAAAAATCACACCTTAATTAGTTGTTAAGAATGCTTTAATTATATTATACTTTATTTACAAAGGCAATAAAAATATCATTTAATTAATTAGGAATGAGGAACGGCAATTGACAATTTAATTAAGTAACAGGTAACAAGTAACAAGTAACAAGTAACAAGTAACAAGTAACATTTTCTTATTTCTATATTGACTACTAACAACTAAACTGTCATTGCGAACGAAGTGTGGCAATCTCATTGTTAATTAGGAATGAGAAAATAGAGGTAAAATAAAAAACGGGTTGGTTTTAGCCAATCCGTTTATTCATTTAAAAATTATTTTTTTAATCTTTATCGGAAATCATTTTTTACGGGTGAGGTATAGCTGAAAGCTATAATTTACAAGGGTTTCAAGGTATGCTATAATATTATTAATGACAAAATATTTGTGAATTTTTTATATCTAAACACACAAAATTTAAAACAAAATTAAATATATTTTAAAGGAGAATTTTTGTGGAAAGTTTTATTAAAGAACTGTATTTTGGAAATATCAACCCACAAGCAAAGGAATTTAAAAGAGATTCTGAATATGCCAAAGCAATGAATGTTTTGGCTGAGAACGAAAGCCTGTTGACTAAAATGTTAAAAGATGAGGAATTAAAGCTTTTTTTAGAATTTGTAAACAGTTATTCATCAATTATGGGAATTGAAACAACCGAAACCTTTGTTCAAGGCTTTCGCTTAGGTGCGTCTTTTACCATTGATACATTTATTAATAAAGAAAGTGAGTTTAAGAGTATTGAATAATGAAACCACAAAAAAATTAGGAATGAGATTGCTTCGTTTTACTCGCAATGACAATTAGTTCCTCATTTCTAATTAACAATGAGATTGCTTCGGGTTCCTTCGTCGGGATACGCCTCAGGACGACACTGCGGTGTCGACTATGCAATGACAAATTTAACAATTAGCAAAATACATATAAAGAAAATGGCAAATCCTCCGTCGCCTTTGGCGACACGCTAAATTATAATATCA
>CAZFQD010000052.1:0-14540 GCA_964520885.1 uncultured Oscillospiraceae bacterium
AAAAGAAAGAAAATTGCAAAAGCAAATGGGTAATCTTAATGATTATACAAGGTGATATTGATGAATAAAACTGATTTTAGTAATGATTTAAAAAGAAATGGATTGAAAAATACAAAGCACCGCACAGTCATACTTGATATTCTGGAAAAAAGCAGTCAACCGATTGCTACTGAACAGATTTTTCATGAAATGATAAAAATGAATATATCGATTAATTTATCTACTGTTTACAGAACTGTCGAGATTTTATTTGATAAAAACCTTGTAACAAAGCTTAGTATTGATGGTGACAACAGAACATTATTTGAATTTAACCGTATGCTGCATACACATCATCTGGTTTGCCTCGGTTGTAAAAAAATATTAGCTATTGACCGCTGTCCTTTGGAAGGTTATGAAAAAGCACTTGCAAAGGAAACAAATTATGCTATTGCAAGACACAAACTGGATATCTACGGATATTGTCCCGAATGCCGGGATAAACAACCGGTAGGAGGATTAGCTTAAATGATGAAAAATGAATCTGAAAAAATGAAGCCGCTTTCAGATAAACCTATTGATGAAACACATGTATATAAAAGAACAAATCTATCAAACATTTTTACTGGCATAATTGTTTTTATTACAGTAGGATACTTATTATTTTCCTTGTTTCGATCGATGAATGTAATTGATTTATCAGGCATTGAAATTTTCAATACGATCTTTATCAGCATATTGATGCAAGCCTTTCCATTTATGCTGATAGGCGTGCTAGTGTCATCTGCAATGCATGTTTTTATATCGGATGAATGGATTGTTAAGGCTTTTTCTAAAATATGCTCTCTTTTTTTAAACTTTTTTTGAAAACTCTATTTTTTAAACCCCAACATTTATTATAGAGCCTATTTTTAAAGAGAGCTTTATGGCTCTCTTTTTTTTATGAAAATTTTTATTAATATTTTGAATATGTTATTGACATATGCTCATAATAGTATTATTATAGTAATGGGCATATGCTAACAACATATAAGGAGATGTAAAAAAATGATTATTTGTGTAACATCAAGCGGGAACTCTATCGACAGCATTCTTGATCCTCGGTTTGGAAGGTGCTCTTACTTTGTTATTAGTGATTTAAAAACAAATGTGCATTCAATTATTGAAAATTCAGCAGGAAGTTTAGGCGGAGGTGCCGGAATTAGTTCAGGGCAACTAATGGTCGAAAAGAGTGTTGAGGTAATAATAACTGGGAATGTTGGTCCTAATGCTATGAATGTGCTTATGACGGCAGGCATTGAAATTTATAGAGGAGAAAACACATCTGTGAATGAAAATATCGAAAAATTCAAGTCAGGGCTGCTTCAAAAAATTACCGAAACGGTACCTTCACATTTTGGCATGGGGATCAAGGAGGATAAATAATGATAATAGCAGTTTTGAGCGGTAAGGGAGGAACTGGGAAAACAACGGTGTCGGCAAGCCTTTCTGCTGTTATTAATCCGTCCCAGTATGTGGACTGCGATGTGGAAGAGCCAAATGGTTATATTTTTTTGAAACCCGAATTCAAACAGTCAATACCTGTAAAGGTAGAAATACCCTGTGTCGATGAAGTAATTTGCACTGGTTGCGGAGCATGTGCAAAGGCTTGTCAATTTAACGCACTTGCTGTTATCAAGGGAAAAGTGCTTGTTTTCCCTGAGATATGTCACCATTGCGGAGCATGCTTTATTGCCTGCAAGCCGGGTGCGTTATCGGCGGCAGATAGAACGATCGGGGTTATCGAAATGAATGCAGAAAACACCTTTGTTCAAGGTAAGCTTAATATTGGGGAACCAATTGCCGTTCCGGTCATAAGAAAGTTAAAGGAGTACTTACGAAAGGATATACCGGTTATTTTGGATTGTTCCCCCGGTGCATCCTGCACAGTAGTGCAGTCCTTGGAGGGCTGTGATTATTGTCTTCTTGTTACCGAGCCTACACCCTTTGGACTGCATGATCTGAAAATTGCTATTTCACTGGTGAAAAAACTGTCAAAACCCTTTGGGATTGTTATAAATAAGGCTTTAGATAATAATAGCCTGATTAAAGACTTTTGTGAGGATGAGGGTATTGAAATTCTTATGAAAATACCTTATTCCAAAGAAATTGCTATAAACTATTCGGGCGGAGTGCTGCCTGTAAAAGAGAATTCGGAATGGGCAGAGAAATTTACTCAGCTTTTTTACAGGATAAAGGAGTGTGTGGCAAAATGAAACAAATTGTGTTTATCAGTGGAAAAGGCGGAACAGGAAAATCCACGCTTGTCGCATCCTTAAGTCAGATTGTTAAAAACAAAATGCTTGCTGACTGCGATGTGGATGCTCCTAATCTTCATATTCTGTTAAGCGAAAATGTGATTGAAAAGAAAGAATATTATGGGGCAAAGGAAGCTGTTATTGATGAAACTAAATGTCTTCAATGCGGCATTTGCCGAAGAACCTGTCGTTTCGGTGCTATCAGTGAAACTTTTCAGATTTTACCTTTTAAGTGTGAGGGTTGCGGTGCATGCACCTTAGTCTGCCCCGCTGTTGCAATCCATCTTGAGGAAGTAAAAACAGGTAACACCTTTGTATCCGAAACCGAAAGAGGAATGTTTTCACATGCTCTTTTAGATATCGGAGCAGAAGGCTCTGGAAAGTTGGTAACAGAGGTCAGAAAGAATGCCAAAAACCATGAAAGCGACGAGGAATGGCTTTTGATTGACGGCTCCCCCGGAATCGGTTGTATTGTAATTGCATCTATAACCGGAGCTAATGCGGTTGTAGCTGTATCGGAACCAACTATGTCAGGTATAAGCGATTTACAGAGGGTTCTTGCGGTAGCAAGACATTTTGATATACCTAGTTTTGTCTGCATAAACAAATATGATTTGAACATGGAAATGACAAAAAAAATTGAAGATTTCTGCCGTGAAAACGGATTTCAGGTGATAGGCAAAATTCCTTTTGAACCAAAAATTGTTCATGCATTGCGGGAATTCAAAACGCCAATTGATGCTGGTCTTACAAATATTACTTTGGAAATAGAAAGCATCTGGCAAAGGCTTTCAACTGAAATCAGTAGCAATGCTATTAGTTAATTAGGAGGATATTTATATGAAAATTTCAATATCAACGGACGGTAATCTTGTATCCGCACATTTTGGAAGATGTCCGGAATTTACAATAGCGGATATTCAAGACGGTAAATTAATCAAAACAGAAAGAATCCCAAACCCAGGTCATGCACCGGGAGCTATTCCGGAATATTTACATGGCAAAGGAGTAGAGCATATTATTTGCGGTGGTATAGGAGCAAGAGCCAAAGAACTGTTTTCCGAGTATGGTATACAGCTAATCGCAGGAGTAACCGGAGAAATTAATGATGTGCTTGAAGAATTCATAAATGGAACCCTTATTGCAAACGGTGAAAGCCTGTGTGTTCCGGGTGCCGGTAGAGGTTATGGGTTGGATAAAACTGTATGTGACCATGTGCATGAGGATTGAGATTTTATTTATTTAAAAGGAGGTGTTATTTATGCCTAATAAAGATGGAACAGGTCCGTTTGGACAAGGTTCTGCAACAGGAAAAGGTGTTGGCAGACAGGGACGAGTTGGAGGTATGCGGTCAGGACCTGCGGGATATTGCATATGTCCTAAATGCCGAGAAAAATTAGTTCATACAGTCGGAATTCCCTGTACCGCTGTAAAGTGTCCCAAGTGTGGAGCGTCCATGATCAGAGGGTTATAAAAATGGATACTGTATAAAAACTTACAGGAGGTGAAAGTTATGCCAAGAGGTGACGGAACAGGGCCAATGGGGATGGGACCCTTAACAGGACGAGGTGTGGGTTTCTGTGCCGGATATAGAACGCCCGGATATGCAAACCAATCATTTTGGCGTGGAATGAGGTTTTTCGGCGGACGAGGTTATAGACGAATGTTTTGCATAACAGGTTTTGTATCAGGCTGTGCATACCTTGCTTATCGGCTTTCAAACCGTAAAGGAAAGTAAAAAGCACAAATGTATTTATGAAGGGAGGTGAAAGCTATGCCAAGAGGAGATGGAACAGGACCTATGGGAATGGGGTCTATGACAGGACGAGGTGCAGGTATTTGTGCAGGCTATGCAACACCCGGATATGTAAATCCGGTTGGCGGTTTTTCTGGCTTTGGTTGCGGAAGAGGCTTCAGAAGAATGTTTAATGCAACCGGAATCCCGTGTTGGACTCGCTTTGACGGCTTCAATTCTAACAGAACATATGACTCGGCAGTTGCTGAAAAGGAGCTTTTAAGCAGACAGGCAAAGATTTTGGAGAATCAGCTTGCACAAGTGAAGAAACGTCTTTCAAGCATTGATGAAAGTGCGGAAGGATAGTTTTGTAGGTGCGACAAAAGGCAGGTTTATCACCTGTCTTTTGCCACGAAATTGGTCATCTTAACGGTATATTATTTATTGATAAAGTTATTCCTGATTCTTTGATAGATTAAAATAATTCAAATGAAAGGATGTAATCTTATGATAGTATATGGTCCTGTTCCCTCACGGCGGTTAGGACAAAGCCTTGGAGTAAATAATATTCCTCCGAAAATCTGTTCATACTCTTGTGTTTATTGCCAAATTGGCAGGACTAATAAAATGCAAACCATTAGAAGTGAATTTTATAAACCTGAGGATATATATTTTGAATCCAAAATGAAAATAGAGCAACTAAAAGTTAAAGGTGAGCATGTAGATTACATATCCTTTGTTCCCGACGGTGAGCCAACTATTGATAAAAATTTAGGTTTAGAAATTGAATTACTAAAAGAGCTGAATATAAGAACAGCAGTAATAACTAATGCCTCCCTGTTATGGATGGATGATGTAAAAGCTGACTTAATGGAGGCAGATTGGGTTTCAGTTAAGCTTGATGCTGCTGATAATGATACATGGTGCAAAATTGACAGACCGCACGGTTCTTTAAAGCTGAAAAATATTTTAGACGGCATTCATGATTTTGCAAAAGAGTTTAAAGGCACATTAGTTACTGAAACGATGCTTGTCGCCGGTGTAAATGATCACCCGTCCTGCATTGAAATGATAGGTAAACAAATCGAAAGCATACAGCCACAGAAAGCATATTTATTGGTTCCCACACGACCTCCAGCAGAACAATTTGTAAACAGAGCCGAAAGTAAAAGTATTACCGATGCCGCTATGTTAATCCGTAGCATTTCAGGTGTGAGCGTTGAATGTATTGTAGAGGATGATAATAAGGAAGGCTTTTTCTTTACTGATGATATTATTGATGACCTTTTAAGCATCACTTCTGTACATCCGATAAGAGAAGATATTATAAATCATCTTTTGAAAAATAAAAAAGCTGATTATATAGTATTGCAAGAATTGATAAAGCAAAATAAAATCATTGAATTTACTTATGAGGGAAAAAAATTTTACAAAAAAAATCTTGATGATAACAGTGATAAATAGAGTTATTCTATATTTATATAAGTTATTTAAGCAAATCTCACATTAATAATTGACATATGCTCATAACAATATTATAATTATATTATTAAAACTTATTTTATTAGTTTGAAAATAATAATTATTGGAGGATTTAAATTGAAAAAAACTGATGTGCTTGTGGTCGGTGGTAGTGCGACAGGTCTTGTAGCAGCAATGACTGCAAAATCTAATTACCCGGATAAGAATGTTACTGTTATCCGAAAAGAAGAAAAGGTGATGATACCCTGTGGTATTCCCTATATCTTTGGTACAGTGGAAACGAGTAGCAACAATATTCTTCCGGATGAAGGTTTAATTAAACTCGGAGTAGAAATATTGGTTGATGAGGTATTGTCGGTCGACACAAAAACGAAAACATGCAAAATAAAAAATGGTGATGATATTGTATATGATAAGCTAATCTTGGGCACGGGTTCATTACCTATGCTTCCCTCCTGGCTTAAGGGAACAGAGCTAAAAAATGTATTTATAATTTCTAAGGATAAAAACTATTTGGATGACATTCAGCATAAGATTAAAGATTTGAAACGAATAGTAGTGATCGGAGCCGGATTTATCGGCGTCGAGGTTTCAGATGAATTAAACAAGGTTGGAAAAGAGGTTACCCTGATAGAAATACTCCCTAATATTTTAGGAGCTACCTTTGATGATGAATTTACTGTTGAAGCTGAAGCACTTCTTTCAACCCGTGGCGTTACAGTAAAGACCAATTATGGTGTTGATGAAATCATAGGCGAGGATACGGTAAAGAAGGTAAAATTAAATAATGGCGAAATAGTAGATGCAGATGCAGTCATACTTTCCCTTGGTTACATACCAAATACCAGTCTGGCGAAAAGTATGGGGCTTGAGCTTAATGAATTTGGTTTCATTCGAGCAGACCAATACCGCCGCACAAGTGCTCCTGATATATTTGCGGCCGGAGATTGTGCTGAAAAGGTTGATTTTGCGACTGGTAAGCTAAGCAAAATAATGCTTGCGTCAACTGCTTGTACAGAAGCCAGAACAGCAGGACTGAATTTATATGAGCTCAATACATTTGCTACATTCAGAGGTACAGTCGGAATTTATGCTACCTGTATCGGGGATACCGCATTTGGTGTTGCCGGTTTGATAGAAAAGTGTGCGATAAAGGAAGGTTTTAAAGTAATAACGGGTACCTTCACTGGAGTAAACCGTCATCCGGGCAAAATTTCCGATGCTCATAAGGAAACTGTTAAATTGATTGTATCAAAGCAATCAGGTGTTATTCTCGGTGGAGAAGTGCTCGGAGGCAAGTGTGCGGGTGAATTGACTAATGCAATCGGCATTGCTATACAAAATCATATGACTGTTTATGATCTTTTGATGACTCAGATAGGGACACAGCCTCTTTTAACAGCTTCTCCTGCTGGTTATCCATTGATTAAGGCGGCTGAGGTTGTAGTTAAAGTACTTAGGAACAAATAATTTATTATTTGATATCAATTTAATAAAGTAAAAAACTATTAGTGTAGGTGCTTAAAGAGTCTTTGCTTTAAAGTCTACACTAATAGTAAGTTTGGAGAACTTATATGAAAATATTTCTTGATTGCCTTCCCTGTATGCTTAAGCAGGTTCTTGAGGCATCCAGAATGGCAACTGATGATATTGAAATACAGGAACAGATTATATTAAATTCAATAAATATATTATCAAATTACAAACAATTCAGTTGTTCGCCGGATTTGGCATTAGCAATGCATCAAATAGTAAAAAAATATTCAAAAAAGCTTGATCCATATGATATAATAAAAGAAAGAGATATAAATGGGGCCAAAAAGGTTTATCCGTTGTTAAAATCTTTTTTACACGAGAAAGATAATAACTTATATTGGGCTTTAAAAATAGCAGCAATAGGTAATATAATTGATTCAGCTATTTACAGTAATATTGATATTGAACATTGTATTGAAAATGAACTGGAAAAAGGTTTTAGTATATGTGATATAAATAGTTTTGAAGATAAAATTAAAAAAGCTAAAACTCTATTGATAATCGGAGATAATGCGGGTGAAACGGTATTTGATAAGGTGTTAGCCGAATATCTCGCACCGCTTAATATTATATATGCAGTTAGGAACGAACCAATTATAAATGATGCAACCATAGAAGATGCTTATCGTTCAGGTTTAGGTGACTGTACAACCATTATTTCCACAGGTTGCAATGCCCCGGGTGCAATTCTTCAAAAATGTAATTCGGAGTTTTTAAATATATTTCACAAAGCAGATATTGTTATAAGCAAAGGTCAAGGTAATTATGAAGCACTTTCTGACTGCACAAGAGAAGTGTTTTTCCTTTTAAAGGCAAAATGCACTATGATTTCAAAAAAACTTGGCGTAAATTTAAATGATTATGTTTTTATGAAACATGAAAAAAAGTAATATGAATGGAGTTGAAGGAGTTGGCAAGACCTATCAAATGGCGAAAAATTGATAATATACCTACTATTCCATACTTTATCCCTTCTGATGAAGATATTGCTGAGGTGCCCAAAAATATTCTTCTGATTGAAGAATTAGAGGCTATACGATTAAAGGATTTGGAAAGCTTAGAGCAGGAGGAGTGTGCGGAAAGAATGCAGGTGTCACGCCCTACATTTCAACGCATTCTTCTTGCTGCACGAGAAAAGGTAGCTGACAGTCTGATTAACGGTAAGGTTATTCATGTTGACGGTGGTAATTATACACGCAATATCTGCCCTGTAAGATGCATAGACTGCGGCAAGGAATGGATGGAAAGCTATGAAAACCTTGATGCAATAAAAAACGGTGAATATACCTGCTCTGATTGCGGGTCTGCAAAGGTATTATGTGAACAGAATTGCAAGGGTAAGTTCTGTCGAAAAAATTGCTGGCGTCATGGTCATAGCATGGAATAAATATATAAATGTATTAAGAAAAAAATAGAAATTGACATCTAAATATTTTGTGCAAGCAAAATGACAGACATTTTTTTTAAAATTTTAGAATTATCTTAATCAATAATAAAAGTTTTACTATTTCATAACTTGAAAAAGTTATTTTATTTGCCAATAGGCGAATTTCATTGAAAAAAGCAACCTTTCGGTTGCTTTTTGGTTATTTATGTCATATTCAAAAGCTGTTTCAGTTTCGTCTATTGTTATGCTTTCGGTTCTGTTAAATACATCATAGCTAAAACTTTCTAAAGTTTCAACCATTCCATCTGATAAGGTGCTTTCTTTTGCAAGCATATTTCCGCTTGCGTCATAACGATAATTGAAATCACTATCCGTTGTGCCGTCTGTTGTGGTTTCTTCTCTTATTAACTGATTTGCTCTGGCTAACCTGACATAAAATGATAGTCTGCACACCCCCACAAAATCAAATCGTTAAATTTATGGGTAATCGTTAAAATCATATGAATAAATCATTCCATTTAATATTAGCAAAAAATATACTGGCTATTCAAGAGCTACTTAATTTTCCGTTTATAAGTACACCCGTTACTTTTGTAATTTGAGCAACCGAAGAACTCTCCATAGGGGCCACGCTTCTTTAATAGATACCCGCCACAAATTGGGCATTCAAAGGCCTCTTTTTTTAACTCGTTTTCGTATCGAGCTTTTAATTCCAGTGCAAATTCAGATTTATTACCACTAAGTGTTAGTAATATTGCTTTCTTTTTTGCTCTTGTTAACGCAACATAAAACAATCTTCGCTCTTCCGCAAATAGGTAATTATCACAATCATCTAATAGTAAATTTAATATCGAGGCATCTTGAATTTTACTTGGGAAACCCATTCTCGACTTTTTGTTATTAATTACAATAACAAAATCAGACTGCAGACCTTTGGATTTATGAGCAGTAATGAATTCCATTTTCAAATCTTTTCGTTTGTCGAATATGACATCAATAAAACCGCTAGCATTATTATATCGGCAGTTAAACAATCCACTATCGCTTAATATTTTTGCATCAAAACTATAACGCCCAATAAAAAATACTGTGCTGTTTTGCGGAAAATCAAGCAGTTTATTTGCAAGGAATTCAACCGCATATTTTTCGGTATAGCCGCAAACCTCGCCAAGTACAAATCCTGCATCAGCAGTTTCCTCACGTATAGATTTTTTGATTTGCATTGGGTTTTGCATAATAAAGTTTCCGCTTACTTCAATTAATTTCCGAGAAAAGCGGTATGTTGTTTCAATTTTGCTAATTTCCGTTGGTCCCCAATAATGGTTAAAATTAAGGATAAAACCGATATCACTTCCCGCGAAGCGATAAATACTTTGCCAGTCATCTCCCACACAAAATAAGTCGTAGTCTTTAGTATTTCTCATTGCCTTTAACAATGAATAACGAGCTTTTGAAATATCTTGATATTCATCAACTATAACATACTTGTAATTATGAAGGAATTTTTTGTCGTTCACATACTTGGTTGCAATATTTATCATATCATTAAAATCAATTTCATTATTGCCCTTTAACTGTTGGTCATAGTCAATAAACAGTGGCTCGACAAGTGATATTATCTGGCTGTTAGCCTGTGTATTTGTGCCACGCTGCAAGTTAATGTTTTTTATATCATTAATAGAGATGTCATTGCTTTTTATCAAGTTAATTACTGTTTCAAACAACTCAACTAAGCCATCCAATATGGAGTTCTCCAATGCTAAAATTTCGCTCCAAAGTTCTTGAGGTGATTTAGGAGAAAATATAACACCACATTTTTGAAGTTGTTGTTCGAGATTTTGGAGCAATATTCCTGACGATTTTTCATAAGCAAAACACTCAATTAAGGTGGTCTGATTTTCCTTATGCAAAGCTCTTTTCCACTGCATTGATTCTTGGTAAATTTGGGTAGCGTTTTTACCGTTTTTACCACTAAAATATGAGGGGACTTCACCGCTTTTATTTACGCCGAAGTATTCAATATAAACATCATAGTCAGGGATATAAAAGTCAGGGTTGTATTGTGCGTATTCATCTGTTCTTGTGTCAATATGATAAGGGTGCTCATAGATATATGAAATTCTATTTTGCGATAGGAAATTAGCAATATCCATTTCCCCATAACTTTTAACAGTTTCATTTTTCAGAGTCATTGGAGAATTTAATTGCAAGTATTCATCATATTCAGATTTGTTTTTGAATTCGAATTCGGATTTAGCAGCTACTTTGTTGAACAATAAATAAGAGGCAAGTATATTAAGGTATTTAGGTTGCTGCATATATTGATTTAGATTTTCTTTAATAAACTTATGTAAAGATATTTGTGTGATTTTCGGCATAATACCATCGCATTTTGCAATAATATTTAACCCTAATTTGTGAAATGTTGATGCATCAATTTCTTCACCGGTTTCTTTATTTATTCGCTCTTTCATTTCTGATGCAGAAGCGTTAGTAAATGAAAGAACCAATATTTCTCTGGGATTGCACAAATTTGATTTCAGCAGATATTTGATTTTTCCTACAATGGTAGTTGTTTTGCCAGTACCAGCTCCTGCAATTACCAAGTGATTGTATGCTTTTTTAACGATACAAAGCATTTGTTGGTTGTCCAGCTTTCGCCCCTCAACATTACCAATTAAATTATAAGCATCCTTAATTTGTGCATTTGCTACAGCATTGTTATGATTAGCGACCATCTGTGAAATCGAATTTATTTTTTGCAAAAAAACATTTATAGATGAGGATAATTGTTTAAAAGACGGTGCTTTTGAAAATGATTTAATAGAAAGAAGCAAGGTTTTTTCTTTCAAATACGACCACTTGTAGAATAATCGATTTCCCTGTGATGCATCGACATATTCGGACTTATTCTTAAAAAAGCTATGGATGTCAAATGTTGCTGAATTCACCTCTGTAAGTAACTCATTACATAGGGCGTTTCTCTTTTCAATTTTCTCTTTTCTCTTTTGAAAAAAATTCGCAATAAAACCCATAGTGTGCCTCCGTGTAAATATAACTTATTTCATTTTGACAATGTCAAGGGGATGCCAAGGTGCCAAGGGGACGGAGGTTTGCCAAGGGGACGGAGGTTTGACAATCATATCTTTAAAGTTAATTTAACATCTAAATATTTACATTTATAATAACATATTGAAAACTGTTTTGTCAATTATTGCTTTTTTTATTTTTTCTTTCTTGTTTTTTATTTGGAAAAGTCGTCTGTTGACGGATTAAAGAAGAAAGAAGAGATAAAAAAGAAAAAATAAGAATACATAAAGAAAAGTCGCCTTAACAGACGACTTTTCTTTATGGCGGAGAGGGCGGGATTCGAACCCGTGTGGGATTGCTCCCAAACTGATTTCGAGCAATTTCCCCAACTGTAAGGTGAAGTTAAGAGGTGGTTTTTGAGGGTATCTCATTTTGCCCTTAACACCTTGATTTTACTGGCTTTTTGAACACAAAAACCTACAAAGTACCGCCATTGCTGAGTTCCATAAAAACATGTCTTTTTGCGTATTTCCTGCGTTTTGTGAGAAATTCGTTTGAAAACGCCCAAGAATGTACGGATATTTTATTAGGGTAAAGTACAACCCCTTTTGCTTGCTGTCGAAATCATAGCATAAAGGGAGACAAGCTACAATGAAAACAACCAAGAAAACCAAATTTACCATTGATGAATGCTATCTGATGATGTTCTCTGAATATGATGATATCATAACTGCCAATGAGGTTGCAACCATGCTTCATCTTCCCGTAAAGCGTGTCTACCGCATGTTTCGCTCGGGAGAGATAAAAAGCTTCAAGCATGAGCAGTATGTCAGTACTGCTAAGCTATGGGTGATTGAGTATATCCAGAAATACGGCTTTCAGCGTCAGGAGAGTTTTACCAAACAGCGTAAAGCCGCTGTAACGATTTACTGTCAAACCCCAAGAAGCAGAAAGCAGATTCAGGAGTATTTGGATTTGGCGGATAAGCGATTTTTTATGGATTCTGTACTCCACCCGCTTGTGGAGGACGGTATTCTTAAAATGACCATTCCCGAACAACCAGCACATGTGCACCAGCACTATATTGCAACACAGAAAATTGAAGAAGATAAAGAAGAAATTGAATAGTGTAATTAAGGCATCGATTTTATAATTGGTGCCTTTTTTGCGTCCAAAATGAAAGGAGAAAATTTATGAGCAATATTGATATGAAGTTAACCCCACTTGACGAACTTTTCACAACGCAAGAACAGCGTGATGATAACAAGCGAGAAAAGATTTTAGACATTTCCCTTGAGAAATTACACCCATTCAAAGGCCATCCATTTCAGGTGGTTGAAAACGACGAGCTGAGGGAGCTTGCAAAAAGTATAACGGAGCATGGTGTTGTAATGCCAGCCGTTGCCAGACCGTGTAAGGAGGGCGGTATGATGCTTTAATCCGCCAAATGACTTTCGTATATAATGAGCTTCGTAAAAATAATTGCGAAGCTGCGGCGGCAGAGCTTAGACATACGCTTCTAATTTTGCAAGCGGATACCACTGTTCCGGAAAGGACGGAATAAACATGGCAACCACAAAAATATGGCCTGTCCGGGATAATCTCAGACAGGTCATTAATTATGCCAAGAATCCTGCGAAAAGTGAAAACCCTGCATATGTTGATGAAAACACGCAGGGCTTTTTTGATGTAATGAGTTACGCCACAAACGATGATAAAACCGAAAAGAGGTTCTTTGTCAGCGGTATAAATTGTATTCCAAACGCCGCACAGGAACAAATGCTTATGACAAAACAGCGTTATGGGAAAATGGGAGGAGTGGTCGCATTCCATGCCTACCAGAGTTTTAAGTACGACGAAGCTACTCCCGAAGTCGCCCATGAAATCGGTGTTAAGACAGCGGAAAAATTATGGGGTGATAGGTTTGAGGTTGTTGTCTCAACGCACCTGAATACCGATTGCATCCACAATCATTTCGTTATAAATTCGGTATCATTTGTTGACGGTAAAAGACTGAATGATAATCTGGCATCACATCGAAAATTCAGAGATATTTCTGATGACATATGCCGCGAATATAGACTGTGCGTTATTGATAATCCAAGTCCTACTCACACGCCACGCAACATTTATTTGGCTGAAAAGCGAGGGGAGTCTACACGGTATAATATCATGCGCTGGGATATTGATGAAGCAATTAGCCGCTCTTTCACGCCAAGCTTTTTCTATAAGGCAATGGAAGAGAAGGGGTATATTATGAACTACAACCCAAACCGTAAATATACCACTATTCAAATGCCAAACACAGCACACCCAACACGATTTAAGATGCTTGGCGAGAATTATACCGAAGATGCAATAAAAGACCGTATACTGGCAAACAGAACCCCAAGTCGATCGCTTATAAAGCCCCCGCAGATTAAGTTTTACGATTTCTCTGTACACAGCCTGCGAGGGCTGTATGTCCATTATTGTTACCAGCTCGGATTTATTCAAAAGAATAATAGCTACCCGCATTACAGTGCATCTCTGCGAGCTGATTTGCACAAATTGGATGAATACACAGCACAAGCAATTTTGCTATGCAAGAACAAAATTGATACGGCAGAACAGCTACAATCTTTTATTGATGACACGCAATCGGGGATAAAAGTTTTGACCGCCGACCGTGATAAAATTTACACCAAAATCAGCCGTGTAAAAAGTGAAGACGACCTGCCAGAGCTCATCTCACAGCGTAATGAATACACCGACAAAATAAAAGTTCTTCGTAAGGATTTAAGGAACGCCAATGCCATTATAGAACGCTCTGATAAGGTCAAGGAAACTATTCAAGCAGTCCAAAGGCAAGAGGAGGAAAAACAACAAAAACAGAATAGTAACATTGTAAAAACACATTCTATACGATAATTAAATCAGCTCCGCAGTTTTCATTGTGGAGCTGATTTTAAGATTGTCTGTTAACTACAATTTTATTACCTTTGGGTTATGAGTGAAAGAATAAATAAAGAATACTTTTTTAGTATTTAAGCGTTAAGAGATTCATCAACTTAAAGATGAAATTAGTGAATGTTTAAAAAAATAATTATTTTAA
>CAZFQD010000053.1:0-14274 GCA_964520885.1 uncultured Oscillospiraceae bacterium
TCTGCTTAAAAATTTTTAAAAAATGCTTGACTTTTAATAGTTAGTCACCTCATTTATAATTAAATTTATTTGTTACTATTTTAAGCATTTTACCCAAATATTCATATCTTCATAACCGCCACAAATATCGCAGTTATTAATTAATCTACCAGTATAATTATATTTTAACCTGCTTAAAACCTTATTAATTCCGGGATTAATTGCTCTTGAAAGGCTATATAATACTCTAAAGTTTCTTTTGTTTAACTCTATTTCAAGATAATCTTTATTAAAAACTGGGCTAGGATATGTTTCAAAAACAAAGGAAAATAAACTAATCATTTGAGGTATATCAGATTTTTTAGCTTGTCTTACTATAAAATCTTGCTCTTTTGGCAAACTAAACTCCTTACTATCATTTTTGCACATTTGTATTATAGAATCTTCCTTTTCAGCATTTATAGATATTTGTCTTTTTTTATCTATAAAATATGATATATCCGCAACAGTAAGTTCTTTATCCGCATTGCCTGCAAATCTTCTTCTTGTGCAATGACGACAATACATTGCACATCGATGTGTTATCAAAAAAAGCACTCTGTCAGGGTATCTATGTGTTATTCCTTTAACAGGAGAATCCTTTGATTCATGAAGAGGGTCATTTCTATCGCAATTTAAAATTAATGTTTCATTAATTGAAGGAATGGCTTGCCTTCTAATTGGACATTTTTTATTATTCTTATCAAAAAGAGTTGCATAGTAAGGAGTAATAGCCATCTGTAATTTACCCAAACTTTGCTTTACTCCCTCGCACTCAGAGGGGGTAAGTGAAACTACTTTTTTTAATTTTTCTAATGTCGTTATCCTGTTTTTTTTCTGCCATTTCCAATCATTCCATTGTTGTTCAGTTATATCTTTCCAAATTGGAATATCTTTGTAATTTGTTATCATTATCTATCTCCTAAAATATTTTGTGCTAAAAAGTTTTTCCTAATTTAATTTTTATATTAAAAGTAATATCAAATCTATTTATTATTATTTCTAAATTATACCTCCAAAATTCCATTTAAATTAAAAATGTGCCACAGAGAAGTCTCAGTAGCACATACTAACAACATATCTATAATCTTTTATTATTATATACAAAAAAACAATAAAAGTCAATAGAGCAGGCTAAATTTATGCTGTTTCTTTGTTTCTTTGTTTGTGTGTTGCTTTTGTTAGTTTGATAAATATAAACTTTGCTCTATTGACTACTAATTATAATAATGATAAAATTAAACAAATAGTAATAAAACATAAATTCCTCATTCCTCATTCCTAATTAATAAGGAGGTGTTTTTTTATGTCAACCATTGCGGCTATATCCACTCCTCATGGTGTTGGTGGTATTTCAATTATTAGAATAAGTGGGGATAATGCTTTTTTTATTTGCCAAAAGGTTTTTAAATCAAAAAGTGGTATCTCTATTTCTAATATGCAAGGCTATACAGTTCATTTTGGAACAGTTTATGATTTAGAGGGCAATTTAATTGATGAAGTTTTATTAACTGTTTTTAAAGCTCCAAACAGTTACACAGCAGAAAATTCTATTGAAATATCTTGTCACGGAGGCTTGACGGTTAGTGCTAATGTTTTAAATGTTGTGCTTAGTGCAGGTGCAAATATGGCTTTGCCGGGTGAATTTACAAAAAGAGCTTTTTTAAATGGAAAAATAGATTTGTCCCGTGCAGAAGCAGTAATTGATTTAATAAATGCCGATAGTAGCATTAACGCAAAAGCGGCCATTTGGCAGTTAGAGGGAGCTGTTTCAAAAAAAATTGAACAAATAAGACAGCTTTTAATTGAAGTTAATTCAGAAATATTGGCCTTTGTGGATTATCCGGATGAGGATATTGCCGATGTTTCTGTTAAGAGTTTACAACCCAAACTTTTAAAGGCTCGCACTTATTGTGAAAAACTAATCAAATCCTTTGAAAGTGGCAGTGCAATTAAGGATGGAATTCGCTGTGCAATTATTGGAAAGCCAAATGCCGGGAAATCCTCGCTTATGAATATTTTATCTAAAAAAGAAAAAAGTATTGTTACTCACATAGCAGGCACAACAAGAGATATTATTGAGGACACTGTAATTTTAGGTGGAATAAAGTTAATTCTTTCTGATACGGCAGGGGTTAGAGATACCAAAGATATAATTGAAAAATTGGGCGTGGAAAAAGCCTTTTTAGAAGGACAAAAATCTAATCTTTTATTGTGTGTGTTTGATAGTAATACAAAATTAACTTCTGAGGATTTGCTGGTAATTGAATTTGCAAAAGATAAAAAAGCAATTGCAGTTATAAACAAAACTGATTTAGATAATATGCTTAACATTGAATTAATAAAAAAGAGTTTTAAACATATTGTTTATATTTCTGCTTTGACAGGCGAAGGGCAACTTGGACTTGAAAAGGTAATAAGTGAAATGTTTATTGATGGTAGCATATCCATTGAAAATGGAGAGTTAATAACAAATATTAGACACAAAAATTGTCTTAATAAAGCCAATGTTCACATTCAAAATGCTATAAATGCACTAAATAATGGGACGACTTTTGATGCTATTAGTGTTGACATTTGCGAAGCACTTTGTGCATTAGGGGAAATTACAGGGCAAACAGTAAATGAACAAATTATAAAGGATATTTTCAAGAGATTTTGCGTTGGTAAATAATTAATAAGTGGAAAGTTGAAAGTTGAAAGTTGTTTTATAGGGGGATTGTCGTCCGCAATCTATGTAAAGCGACTAATTAAATTATAAAATACAAATCAACAATACTAACTACTAATAACTATATTCTAACTACTAAAAGCACACAAAGAAATAATTTTCTCGTGTGCTTTTTTTATTTGCATCTTCTTTTGCAATAAATTTTAAGTGCAAAGCAGGGACAGATTTTCCGTCCCACATTTAACTTGAATATTTTAATTAACTGTTAGTATCAATATATTTTACAACATCGCCAACAGTTTTAAGGTTAGTGGCCTCTTCGTCTGGAACTGCTATGCCAAAATTGTCCTCAATGCTCATTAGTAGTTCAACAACATCAAGTGAGTCTGCTCCCAAATCTTCGGATATTGAAGATTCCATAGTTATTTTTTCTTGGTCAACATCAAGTTGTTCAGAAAGTAATTTTTTTACCTTGTCAAATGTCATTTTGTTTTCCTCCAATATATTAATTTTTTAATCGGCGAAATCGCCAATTTTGCGAAATTTATTATACCTATGCTGTGCTAACTCCTCTTTAGGTATCTTTTTTAGTCTTGCAAGGCTCTTTTTTAATGCCTCTTTAATGTTTTTTGCATATATAGTTTTATCTAAATGCCCACCGCCAATAGGCTCTTCAATTACTACATCAATAATTCCCAATTCCAATAAATCATAAGAAGTAATTTTCATAATTCGAGCAGCTTCTTTATCTCTTGACGCATCTTTCCAAAGAATACTTGCAAAGCCTCTTGGAGATATAACTGAATACACAGCATTTTCAAGCATTAAAACTTCATTAGCAACCGCCAATGCTAATGCTCCTCCGCTTCCACCCTCTCCGGTTATAATACTCACAACAGGAACAGAAAGGGAAGACATCTCCAATAAATTTCTTGCAATTGCTTCTCCTTGACCTCTTTCCTCTGCTCCAACTCCACAATGTGCACCCGGAGTATCTACAAAGCAAATAATTGGTCTATTAAATTTCTCGGCTTGTTTCATTAATCTTAAAGCTTTTCTATAGCCCTCAGGCTGTGGCATTCCAAAGTTACACTTAATATTTTCAGTAACAGTTTTGCCCTTTGAATGTCCAATAACTGTAATCGGTTTTCCGCTGATTGTTGCAATCCCACCTATAATTGCAGTATCTTCTGCATAAAATCTATCTCCGTGAAGTTCAGTAAAGTCTTTAAATATTAATGGAATTAAATCTTTAATATTTGGGCGTTGCTTATTTTTAGCTATTTCCATTCTAATGTTGGGGTCTAAGGTGTCATTCATCTATCTTTTCCCCCTTATGAAACATTAATAATTTACCCAAAACATCTTTTAAGTCATTTCTATTAATTACCATATCAATAAAGCCATGCTTTAATAAAAATTCAGCAGTTTGAAAATCATCTGGCAATTTTTCTCCAATTGTGCCTTCAATAACCCTTCTCCCAGCAAATCCAACTAATGCTTTTGGTTCTGAAATTATTATATCGCCCAAACTTGCAAAACTTGCAGTAACTCCACCTGTAACAGGGTCTGTCAAAACAGTAATATATAACAATCCATTGTCAGAATGCTTTTTAACTGCGGCACTAACCTTTGCCATTTGCATTAAGGATACAATTCCCTCGTGCATTCTTGCTCCGCCAGAAGCACAAAATACGATAACAGGTAACTTTTGCTCAATGCCTTTTTCAAAAAGCCTTGTAATTTTTTCTCCAACAACGCTTCCCATAGATGCCATCATAAAATTACTATCCATAACTGCAATTAAACAATCATACTCATTTATTTTTGTTTTAACAGTAACAACCGCTTCATTTAAGCCTGTTTTTTGGGAAAGACCTGCAATTTTTTCTTCGTAACCTTCAAAATTAATTGGATTTTTTGATTTCAAATTGCCGTCAAACTCCTCAAATTCTCCGTTATCAGAAGTAAAAAACAGCCTTTCATAAGCAGATAATCTATCATGATGTCCACAAAATTTGCAAACTTTATTTGATGTTTGATATTCTTCTTTAAATATAACCTTTTTACATTTAGAACATCTATGCACTAATTCTTCTTCTGCATTTTCCGCTTCAGTTACTTGAGTATTAGGAACAGTGCGAGATATAGTAACATATCTTGTTTTTTTAAATAAATCGGTAAGCATAATAACCACCCCTATATGCGAACTAAAGTTCGCAGTGAATAATGAAAAGTGAAAAATGAAGAATGTCGGTATCAAAGCCATTTTCTTTGATTAGATTTCGGATGACCAAAGGTCGCCCCTACGCAATTTTGTCGTGAATTGTGAATTGATTTTCATTCTACGTTCTACATTTTATTAAGTCTTTCTACAATGTTATGTGATTGCAAAAAGCCTGTGTCATATTTGCCTGCTAAAAAATCGGCATCTCTTAATATTTCCAATTGAAAATCGGCATTAGTTATAATACCATCAAACAAAAACTCTGAAATTGCTCTTTTCATTCTTGCTATCGCTTCTTTCCTTGTTGAGCCATTAACTATAAGTTTTGCTATCATACTATCATAAAACGGAGGAACTTGATAGCCTTGATAAACAGCGCTATCCACACGAACACCCGGTCCGCCGGGAACATGCAAGGCATTAATAGTTCCGGGACAAGGAGCGAAATTTCTCTTTGCATCTTCTGCATTTATTCTGCATTCTATTGCATGTCCTCTTTGTTTTATATCCTTTTGAGAAAATTTTAACTTTTGACCTGACGCAATTTCAATTTGTAATTTTATTAAGTCTAAACCTGTAACCAATTCTGTAACAGGATGCTCAACTTGAATTCTTGTATTCATTTCCATAAAGTAATATTTATGATTTTTATCTACTAAAAACTCAATAGTTCCAGCATTTTTATAGCCAACAGCCTTTGCTACTTTAACTGCCGCAATTCCCATTTCATTTCTTAATTTTTGTGTTAAAAATGGAGAAGGGCTTTCCTCAATTAATTTTTGATTTTTTCTTTGAATAGAACATTCTCTTTCAAAAAGATGAACGGTATTTCCAAAATTATCAGATAATATTTGAAATTCTATATGATGAGGTTCAATAATAAATTTTTCCATATAAACACAGTCATTAGAAAAACAAGATTTAGCCTCAGATTTTGCTGTGTTAAATGCGTTTTCAAGTTCTTTTTGTTTATTAACAAGTCTAATTCCTCTACCGCCACCTCCGGCAGTAGCCTTAACCATAAGCGGATAACCAATTCGTTTTGCGATTTTTTTAGCCTCTTCATAGTTTTTAACTATGCCATCAGAACCGGGAATAACAGGCACCTTAGCCTCCAAAACGGTCTTTCTTGCCTGTGCTTTATCTCCCATTTTAGAAATAATATCACCATCCGGACCTATAAATACTATGTTATTATCTTTTACCATATTCGCAAAATCGGCGTTTTCTGCTAAAAATCCAAACCCCGGATGAATAGCCTGTGCACCAGTTGCTAAACAGGCCGAAATAATTGCTTCTTTATTCAAATAACTTTGCGAAGAATTTGCAGGTCCTATACAAATTGCTTCATCAGCAATTTGAGTGTGCAAAGCCGTTTTATCTGCTTGTGAATAAACTGCAACACTAATAATACCCATATCTCTACAAGCACGAATTATTCTAACTGCAATTTCGCCTCTATTTGCTACTAAAATTTTTGAAAACATAATTTACCTCTTTTTTAAGTGGAAAGTGGAAAGTGAAAAGTGGAAAGTTTATTTAATTCTACATTCTACATTTAATTCCCTACTGCAAAAGTTAACTGTGCATAGGCGACTTTTTGTCCATTTACAGTTGCTACTGCTTTTCCAATTCCAATTGGACCTCTAATTTTAATTAATTCAACCTCTAATTCTAAAGTATCCCCCGGAACAACTTTTCTTTTAAATTTTGCATCATCAATTCCAGCAAAATATCCTATCTTGCCTTTGAATTGCTCCATTGATAATACTGCAACAGCTCCTGTTTGTGCTAATGATTCTATAATTAAAACTCCGGGTAAAACTGGTGTTCCCGGAAAATGCCCTTTAAAAAACTCTTCTTTGCCTGTGATATGCCATTTTCCAACCGCTTTTACTCCCGGCTCTAAAACAGTAATTTCATCTAATAATAAAAAAGGGGGTCTATGTGGAATAATTTCTTTAATCTGTTCCTGGTTTAACAATATAAACAATCCTTTCGCCACAAATATTATGAAATAACAAATAATGGCTGACCAAATTCAACAACCTGTCCATTTGAAACTAATATTTCCAAAACAGTGCCTTCAAATTCACATTCAATTTCATTCATCATTTTCATAGCTTCAACTATGCAAAGAATATCTCCTTTTTTAACTTCCATTCCAACTTTAATAAAAGGTGCTGATTCAGGAGAATTAGCCTCATAATAGGTGCCAACAATAGGAGATTTAACTACTTTCCCTTTTGTTGTTGTTTCAAATTCCGCCTCAACTATATTAAATTTAGGAGATTGCATATCAGAAACAGAATTTCCAATTTGAGAAGTTAAAACATTTGAAGATTTCTCCAAACGAATAGTTTCGTCCCCCTTTGTATATTCAAATACAGTTAAAGAGGATTTTTCCATTTTATTCATTAGTTCTAAAATTCTTTCATATTCCATATAAATGCCATCCTTTCATTTTTAGAAATTAGAGGTTAGAGGTTAGAAGTTAGAAATTGTCAATTTCAATTCTCAATTCTCAATTCTCATTTATTTATATTTTCCAATTAAAATAGATGCATTATGTCCCCCAAAGCCTAAGGAATTACTAATTGCATAGTCAACCTTTAACTTTCGCACCGTATTTGGAACACAATCTAAATCGCATTCGCTATCCTGCTGTAAAAGATTAATAGTAGGCGGGATAATATCGTCCTTAACAACCAAAGCACAAATTACAGCTTCAATAGCACCTGCGGCACCTAAAAGATGCCCTGTCATTGATTTAGTGGAACTAACTGCTAATTTATATGCATGCTGTTGGAAAGTAGTCTTAATAGCTATTGTTTCATATTTATCGTTTAAAAGTGTTCCTGTTCCATGTGCATTAATATATGCTATTTGATTTGGTTTAATTCCTGCTTCTTCAATTGCATTTTGCATTGCTCTTGCTGCACCATTTCCTTCGGGGTCTGGGCTTGTGATATGATAAGCATCTCCTGTAGCACCAAAACCACAAATTTCTGCAATTATAGTAGCACCTCTTTGCAATGCACTATCAAGAGTTTCTAATAATAATATTCCTGCACCCTCGCCTATAACAAAGCCTTTTCTTCTAACATCAAAAGGTAAAGAAGCCTCATCTTTGTTTGTTGCGGTTGACAAAGCAGTCATATTTGAAAATCCAGCTATTGAAATAGGAGAAATAGGTGCTTCTGCTCCACCTGTTATACAATAATCAATATACCCTGTTTTAATTAAATGAAATGCCTCTCCAATAGAATGACTACCTGCCGCACAAGCAGTAACAGAACAAGAGTTTATACCCTTAAAGCCTGTTATAATTGAAACGGCACCTGCCGCCATATTACTTATCATCATTGGAATTAAAAATGGTGAAACCCTATCTGGTCCCTTTTCAATTAATTTAGTATGTTCATTACATAGGGTATTAATTCCACCAATACCACTACCTATTATAACACCTGCACGATTTAAGTCAATCTTTTCAGTGTTTATTCCTGAATTTTTTATTGCCTGAATAGATGCCGCAATAGCAAACTGGCAAAATCTATCGGTTCTTCGCACTTCTTTTTTATCCATATAGTCTTGTGCATTAAAGTCTTTTACCTGCCCCGCTAAACATGCTTTATAATTCGTTACATCAAATTGAGTAATATTATCAATACCATTTTTGCCTTGTTGCAGTGAAGACCAAAAACTCTTCACATCATTACCAATAGGTGTTATTGCACCCATACCCGTAATAACTACTCTACGCATAAAATTCCTCCCAAATTCAATGTAGAATGTAGAATGTAGAATTAAATAAACTTTCCACTTTCCACTTTCCATTTTCCACTTTCCACTAAAGTGCTAATCCTCCGTCAATTACAATTACTTGTCCTGTAATATAGCCTGCTTTTTCGGAAGCCAAAAAAGCAACTGCATTTGAAACATCATCAATGCTTCCAAATCTCCTTAATGAGATTTTCTCCTGTGCTTTGGCTCTTATGTCATCTGATAATGCTTTTGTCATATCAGTATCAATAAAGCCGGGTGCTACTGCATTAACAGTTATATTTCTTCCGCCTAATTCCTTAGATAAAGTTTTAGTAATTCCAATTAAGCCTGCCTTTGAGGCAGAATAATTTATTTGCCCTGCATTTCCGTAAACTCCTGAAACTGAAGAAATATTAATAATTCTTCCGCCCCTTTTCTTTATGAGAATGGGAGCAACAAGTTTACACATATTAAAAGCACTTTTTAAATTAATATTAATAACTAAATCAAATTGCTCTTCGGTCATTCTAATTAATAGATTATCTCTTGTAATTCCTGCATTATTGACAAGAACATCTATTCCGCCAAAGGTATTTACAATTTCTTTTACCATTTTTTCACATTCGCTAAATGAAGATACATCAGCACTAATTGCAATAGCCTGCACTCCGAAACTCTTGCACTGCGCAATTACTCCATCAACTTTTTCCATATTGCCAACATCATTTATAACAATATTATAGCCTTCTTTTGCCAAGGTTAACGCAATTCCTGCTCCAATTCCCCTTGCAGAACCTGTTATAACCGCAACTTTTTTATCCAAAAATATCATCCTTTCAAATACAATTAACAAGTAATAAGTAACAGGTAACAATTTCGGTATCAAAACTATTTTCTTTATTTAATTTCTTTGTGTCCTTTGTGGTTATTAATTATAATCTGCAACTTTCAACTTTCAACTTTCAACTTTCCACTTTTAATTTATATAAGCCATTTAATTATGCCCGCACCGTAACTAAGACCTGCTCCAAAACCAGAGAACATAAGTATATCGCCTTTTTTAAAACTTCCTTGTCTATTTAATTCGTCAAGCATTATTGGTATAGTAGCACTTGAAGTATTGCCATATTTATCTAAATTAATTATAGTTTTTTCTTTATCAAAACCGTATCTCTCGCATGCTGAATCAATAATTCTTTTATTTGCCTGATGAGGTAAAAAGAAAGTGATTTCATGGGCAGGAATATTAGCTATCTTTAAAACTTCTTCAATAGCTTTTGGCATTGCTCTTATAGCAAAGCGATAAACATCTTTTCCTTGCATATATAAATAATGTTCATTTAAACCCTTAACAAAATCTGGACAATTAGAAGAAAAACAAGTTTCATTTTTTAATGCACGAGAAACTAAATAATGTGCTCCCTCTCCTTCACTTTTAGAAAAAATGCCTAAAACTCCATCCTCTTTGCATTGCTCAACTATTATAGCACCTGCACCATCACCAAACAAAACACAAGTTGAACGGTCTGAATAATCAGTTATTTTTGAATTAGTTTCAGAACTTACTATTAAAACTTTTTTTGCTCTTTTGGATTCAATGAAACTAACAGCAGTGTCAAAAGCAAAAACAAATCCACTACAAGCAGCACTAATATCAAATGCAAAAGCATTTACAGCACCAATTTTCCCTTGAATTATACAAGCCATTGAAGGAAAATAATAGTCGGGGGTAATTGTAGTTCCAATTATTATATCTATCTCATCAGCTCTAACATTTGCATTTTCCAAAGCATTGTTAGCAGCAATAAGTCCCATTTCCCATGTTTCTTCATCAACGCTGATTCTTCTTTCGCTAATACCAGTTCTTGAAATTATCCATTCATCCGAAGTATCAACCATTATTGAAAGCTCCTCATTATCTAAAACCTTTTCCGGTAAATAGCTTCCTGTTCCACTTATTCGTATTTTCAATAAACACACTCCTATTGCATTAAAAATTTGTCTATGTTATAATTTATTAAATTATTAATGTATAACTATCAAATTATAATTTTTTTTATAATATTTGTCAAGGTTATTTTTTACTATAAATATTATTCAAAACTTTAAAAACATATAAAAGGAGAACAAAGTATGCCAAAAATCGCATTTATTTTTTCAGGTCAAGGGGCTCAAACTATGGGAATGGGCAAGGAATTATTTGAAAATTTTTCTATAACAAATCAGGTCATAAACGCCGCTAACAAAGCAAATATTGATATTCTAAATTTATGCTTAGAAACACCCGATGATGAATTATCGCAAACAATTAATTCTCAACCTGCTATTTTTGCTGTATCTTTGGCAGGGTTTAAAATATTGCAAGAAAATAATATCAAAGCATCTTGTTTTGCCGGCTTTTCTTTGGGAGAATGCAGTGCTTTAACTGCTTCTAATGTAATTAGTTTAGAAGATGGTTTTTATTTAATTAAGCAAAGAGCAATTGCAATGCAAAAGGCGGCACAAAATTCTAATGGTGCTATGTATGCAATAATTGGTTTAGATACTGGAATTTTAGAAAAATTATGCAATGAAGCAGAAGGCTTTTGCAAATGCGTAAACTATAATTGCCCTTCTCAAATTGTAATTGCCGGTGAGCAAAATGCTACTGAATTAGTTTCGCAAAAAGCATTAGAGGCAGGGGCTATCAAGGCTGTAAAATTAAGCGTTAATGCCGCTTTTCATACAAAACTTATGGCAAATGCAGCAAACGAATTTAAACAAAGCATTAAATCTTTAGAATTTAATGCCCCTACCGCTCCTTTATATTCAAATTTAACCGCAATGCCAATTACTAATATTTTAGATGTTCCGCAATATTTGTCCGAGCAGATGACAAATGCTGTCTTATGGCAAAAAAGCGTGGAAAATATGATTAGTGATGGTATTGACACTTTTATAGAATTAGGTCCGGGCAAAATCTTAACAGGTTTAATTAGGAGAATTAACAGAAATGTAAAAACCTATAATTTGTTTGATGAAAAGAGTGCGAAGGAAATTATTGAACAATTGAAATAAATTGAATTTTTATAAAAATGTATTCCAGTAATATTTATTGGAACACATTTTATCTGAAAGTCAATGCAATAATATTAAAACAAAGATTCGCTTTCTAAACTCTTACATTATACATTCTTAATAGTAGTTCATAAGTTAATTCTATACCAATACTATTTATGACTTCTTTTCTTTCATTATATAGTTTTTGCAATTTATCATGTTTGTAACTATCATTTGCATAATGTATTCCTTTATGGCAATTCGGGCAAACTGATATTATATTTTCGGTTCTATCAATATTAATGTTAGGATAATTTCTTTGTTCTTTCATTGGTATTAAATGGTGAGCTTCAACATAATCAATATTATATTTTGTTTTAAAAGTTTCATGCATAGTATTTATTTCGCATTTAAAATTTGCTTGTGATAATGCGGTTTTACTAATTCGATAATCAGTCGAATATCTTGCGTTTTGAGTTATAAAATCATCCAAAGTAGGTACCCTATTATTTTTCAGAGCAATTTCATCAGAAGTATATAGGGGGACTTTTTTTATTATTTCTTCTTCAATATATTCCTCTTCAATAATATCCATACCAATTTCAGTAGCAATATTAGTATTATAAACTGAAAACATTTCTAACTCTTTTGAATAGTTTTGATATGTATAATTTGAAACACCATATTTTTTATTATCTTTTATTAATATGCCGACATCTTCAAGAAATTCATCAAATTTAAAGTCAATATATTTATTTTTATATGTTTTTGGTATTTCATTAATAAAGTCGCGATTTCTATTTACTAATATTGAATTTACTGTTTTTGAATAAGGTTCATTCATATTATGCATTTTGAATAAGAAATAAGCAACTTCATCTTTTTTTAAATCTTGCAGATCAAATGTTGCACGAAGTAATAACTTTGGTGGATCAATATCAGAATCAGAAGACATAATAGCATAATTGTTTCGTCCAAAACTATCATGCAATATTGAATTCATTATTATATCAATCATTAATTCATTATTGCTACTTAAATATGCCTCATAAAAATTAATGCCTCTTTCCGTTATTTTAGCCTTTCGTCCTATGAAATCATATTCTATTAAACCAAAATATCGTGCCATTTCCGATCTTTTTATTAATGCTGAACCATCATCTCCAATAGCATTTTTTCTAAAAGTATTTGCACCAATAATTAATGGTTTATACTCTTTATTTGATAACCAACCTTTATTTTCATAGTAAATTTTTAATGTTGTAATACAAAGAACTAAAGTTCCATTATGCTTTGGCATAATTAATTTATTTCCTGTCATAAAATCCCACTTTCTAAAATTGTTTAAATAATTCTTCAAAAATCAATTTTACTAATTTTGAGGGAATTCCTTCACCAATTACATTTCTAATGAAATTTTCGTCTGCCCAATCCGGAATATCCCAATTTAATGGAAGAGTTGTTATTATCATAAGTTCATAAATCGAAAAAACACGAGGGTCAGAATACATTCGCCCTTTTTCCGTTCCATCATCAGAAATTAAATAACCCGGATGTACACAGGTTAAAGATGACATTACTCCATTATTTTGAGTAATTGTTCTTGAAGGTTTATCCCAATTATGCCTTCTATAGTGATTATAATGTCCTTTTATTCTTTCTCCATTTACTTTTTGAGGATAAAATATTATATTATCAAACGCAGTACATCCACTAGGAGTATGTATCATCCATTCTACCATTTTCCATGAATGAGTGGGAGGAAAATGCCATTTTGATATTTTTTCTCCACACTCCTTTTTGGTTTTGTATTGAGGAAATTTTTCTAATGTAAGACTCTCTCCCTCTCTAAGAGTTGGGTCTAATGATGGAATATCCCTTAATACTTCTCTTAATGTTAATTGGTTTTGTTTCTTTTTAGGAAAGTTCCATATTACATTAATATCTTTTTTAGTTAATAAAAATATATTTCTTTGTCGCATTTGGGGAATTTCATAATCCATAGCTTTAATAAGTGTTTCACTATTAAAATTATAAATCGAGGATAGCTCTTTTTTTATATAATCTGGAATAAAAAGAATTTCGTCGCCAAATTTGATTTTGGTTTTTAGTTGTCTTGGGACATTTTCTAAAAAAACAAATTTAGGTCTAACCCTTTTAATTACATTTATGGCATAGAATATTAATTGATTTCTTTCATCAAATTTTTCCATTTTGCCTGCAATACTCATTCCTTGACAAGGGGGAGTAGCAATTATTAAATCAACATTACTTATAATGGATTGCTCAACTATTTTTCTTCTTAATTCATCATTTGTAATATTTCCAATAATCATATTTGTATTTTTATATATATGCTTATAGAATTTTGCCCTTTTCTCGTCGATTTCATTTGCGATAACAATATCTATCCCAATATCTTTTAAATATGCTTCTGCAATACCTACATTAGCAAACAATGATAGACCTTTTATCATATTTATTCCCCTAAAATTATATAGGTACTGTCAAAAATTTTACTTTAAAAACAGCTGACAGCACCTAATTTTCG
>CAZFQD010000054.1:0-11482 GCA_964520885.1 uncultured Oscillospiraceae bacterium
ATCTGCTTAAAAATTTTTAAAAAATGCTTGACTTTTAATAGTTAGTCACCTCATTGAAAATATTATATCACTAAATTTATATAATTCAAGCAAAATGCAATTATTTCTGTTTTTTGCGTTGACAATATTGTATTTTGATGTTATAATTGCAAAAATTAAAAAAATAAAAGGAGGGAAAGTTTGTGAAAAATAATTTTAATAAAATGCAATATTCAAGACAAATGCTTGCGTTATTTAATTACACAGGCTTTAGCTCCTTACATATTTTTATAAAAAGTTAAAATTACTAATTATAAAATTATAAGTGGCTAAAGGTATAAAAACTTTTAGCCACTATTTTTTTAGGAGGAGAAAACATGAATTTTGAAATAAGAAAAGCAATTATTTCTGATGCAGATAGTATTGGACATGTGCATATTGTTTCGTGGCAAACTGCATATCATGGGATTATTTCCGATGAATATCTTCAGTCTTTATCAGCATCTGAAAAAGCTGAACGCTTTAAAAATCATATTTTGAATTTAACAAATACATTTTATTTTGTTGCAGAGCTTAACAAAAGTATTATTGGTAATTTGACATTGCACAAATGCAGAGATGATGATTTAAACGATTTTGGCGAGATTGGTGCAATTTATCTTCTGCCCGAATATTGGGATAAGGGTTACGGAAAGCAAATGATGGATTTTTCAGAAAACTTTTTAAAAAATATGGGATTTCGTTCAATTTCTCTATGGGTGCTTGAAAGAAACTATAGAGCAAGAAATTTTTATGAAAAGTGCGGTTTTGTATTTGAGGGAACAAAAAAAGAGATTATTATCGGTAATCATTTAATAGAAATTAGATATACAAAGGTTGTAAATTAAGAAAATGTGGGCCTTGCCCCTGTCATCAAAAAGGATTTTGTAGGGATGTATGGCATACATCCGTTAAAGAAGAAAGGAAAAATATTATGAAAAATCATTTAATAGAATTCAACAAAATAGAATGGATAAATGCAGATGTCGGCATTAGGTATAAGGCATTTACAAATGGAAATCAGAGAATAAGAATGGCGAAATTTTCGGAGGGTTTTGTAGAAGCTGATTGGTGCAGTAATGGACATATTGGGTATGTTTTAGACGGTAAATTTTCAATTGATTTTAATGGAAAGGCAGAATACTTTAAAAAAGGCGATACAATATATATTCCAAGCGGTGAAGCAGATAAACATAAAGCAATTTTAGGCAAAGGTGAAAAAGTAACTATATTACTATTTGAGATATTGGAGGGATAAAAAATGTTCAAACAAAATGTCTATGATTATATTTTTAAAAATGTAGAAATCAAGCAAAACGCAAGTGTGCTTGATGTTGGGTGCTTAAATGCTAAATCACTTATATATCTTAAAGAAAAATATAATTTAACCGGCAAACTTATTGGGATTGATAAGCAAAGCAAAAACTTTGAGGGTGCTGATACACAAAAAGCTCTCGGTATAAAGCTTTTAGAGATAAACGCATCCGAAACGCTTGATTTTCCTGATAACTCGTTTGATTTTATATTTCACAAGGACACGCTTGAATGTATTACAAATATTGATAATCACATTAAAGACCTTCATAGAATACTCAAAAAAGAAGGTAAAATTATTTGTGTTCATAGGGATTGGGAAAGCGTTGTTTGCAATGGCAGTAATAAAAAACTAATTAATAAGGCAATTTATGAATATGCGAATTTTCTTCAAACAGGATGGATGGATAATTGTGATGGTTGGATAGGCAGACGAATTTTTGGATATTTTAATAAAACAGGGCTTTTCAAGGGTAAAATTGATTGCTTCAATGATGTAGAAACAGAATTTATTGAGGGTTCAAGAGGTTTTGAATATATAAATGATATGAGATTTTTTATAGAGCCTAACGGTTTTTTGACACAAATTGAATTTGATGAATTGCTTGCCGATATAAAAAAGACATACCAAAAAAAAGAATATATTTTCTCTGCTCCTTTTTATATTTATGTTGGAGTTAAGAGATAACATTTAATAAGGCTCCTTTTTCAAAGGAGCTGTCAGCAAAGCTGACTGAGGATTAATCACCCGTCACGGTCAAAGCCGTGCCACCCTCTTTTCCAAAGAGGGCTTTTCATTCTTTCTCTTTTTTTATGAAATTGCAAAAAACGAATGCAAAAATTTAAATAGTTGAGATTTTAAAATATTGTGGTATAATATTAAGGACATTATTTTAAAGAGGTAACTATGAGCAAACAATCTACAACAAAAGGCTTTGCCATTTTGAGTATGACGGGCTTTATCTGCAAAATCCTTGCTTTAATATATATTCCTATTCAAACTGCTATTGTCGGCAATGTCGGCAATAGTGTTATTAGTAATGGCTACCGAATATATGTATTTATGTTTTCACTTGCAAATTTAGGAATACCAACTACAATTTCAAAACTAATTTCAGAGCAAAACGAATTGGGCAATTTTAAAGGCTCTAAGAAAATTTTTAAAATGTCCTTTGTTTTAATTATGGTTATTAGTTTAATTTTTGCTGTTTTATTGGCTATTAGCAGTAAATGGATAGCAACTGAAATAAGACAGCCAGAGGCTTATTTAATGTTTATTACCCTCTCCCCTGTTTTTATTTTCACCGGAATAAATTGTGCTTTAAGAGGCTATTTTCAAGGCAGAAAAAATATGATTCCAACTGCTATTTCGCAATTAGTGGAACAAATATTTAATTCTGTTTTAACTGTAATATTAGTTTACACAATGTATAATTACACAAAAACAGGTATTTTTGATAAATTGTCAAATGCCGCCGCCGGCTCTGCCTTTGGAACTTTAGCCGGTGCTTTTTGTGCTACTTTATTTCTTTGTATTTTGTTTTTTGTTATTAGGAAGCAAAGAAAAAAAGAAGAATTAAATCAAAGTTATATTGGCAAAGAACTTTCAAATAAATTTGTATTAAAACAGTTGTTTTTATATAGTATTCCTTCGATTATTGCAACCTTAGGCTCAAGTGCCGCCGATTTAATTGATGCTACTAATTGCGTCCGACGAATGATTGAGAGCGGTATTAGCGAGGAATTAGCAAAAAATATTAACGGGCAATATACGACTGCATACCAAAGAACATTAAGCCTTTCAATTTTTATTGTAACTGCTTTGGTTGCGGCTATTGTTCCTGCCATTGCATCAGCTAACAGAAGTAACGATAAAAAACTTTTAAAGCATAAAATTAAAGAGAGTTTTAGAGCATTGTTTTTATTTATGGCACCTGCTTTAGTGGGCTTTACATTTTTAGCAAAGCCTATTATTACCTTCATATTCTTTAATGTTAATCAAGATGGTTCGATTTTTTTAAGTGCTTGGGGTTGGAGTAATATTTTATTTGGAATAATAACAATTCAATCTGCAATTTTAATTGGCATAGGCAAACCTGTAATAGCACCAGTTAGTTTAATTTTTGGTATGTTAATAAAACTATTTATTAATTTCTTTTTAATCAGTATACCATCGGTAAATATGCATGGTGCCGCAATTGGAACTGCGGTGGGCTGGTTTATTTCACTTGCAATAAACAGTTATTTTATTAATAAAGAACTAAAATACAAAGTGGACTATTTAAAACTATTATTTATGCCTGTTGCTTGTTCAATAGGTATGGGAATTGTATCATTTATAAGTTTTTATTCATTAAATTTCGTGTTTAGTAGTTTTATAAAAACTTCACTTATTTCAAATGATATTAGCCTTGTATTAGCAATATTTATTTCAATTTATATTTATGCAATTTTACTCTTTAAATCTAAAACATTAAATAAAAACGAATTAATTAATTTGCCTATGGGCAATAAAATTAATACATTCGTATCTAAAATGCCTATTATAAAAGATTTGTAGATTTTATTATAATTCATATTGATTATTATTCTTGA
This sequence comes from uncultured Oscillospiraceae bacterium, assembly GCA_964520885.1. Taxonomy (GTDB): domain Bacteria; phylum Bacillota; class Clostridia; order Oscillospirales; family SIG519; genus CAZFQD01. Next base: position 3,928 of record CAZFQD010000054.1, read on the forward strand.
ATATTATTTATTTAAGAATATTTTTTTATGGGAGGTATTATGGATTATAAAGAATTACAAGGGCAAATTGAAACATTTTCAAACAAATATCCTTTTTGCGATTGCTTTTCAATAGGACAAAGTTGGGAGGGAAGAGAACTTTACTGTATTAAAATTGGGACGGGGAAAAATATTTGTGTTTATGTTGGTGCTCATCATGCTTTGGAGTGGTGCACTACTGAAATACTAATGCAGTTTGCAAACGAATTTTGCGAGAGTTTCAAGAAAGATAACAAAATAAAAGGCTATAATTTAAAAACTGTTTTTTCAAAAGCAACAATTTACATAATTCCTATGCTAAATCCTGATGGGGTTGAACTAAATATTAACGGAATTAGCAAGGAGCATCCACTTTATGAAAGAGTTACGAAAATGAATGACGGAAGTGATATATTTAATCAATGGCAGGCAAATATTAGAGGTGTTGACCTAAATCACAATTACAATGCTGCATTTACTGAAGGAAAAATGAGAGAAAGGCAAATGGGAATTTTTTTTGGTGGAAAAACCCGCTATGGTGGAGAATATCCTGAAAGCGAAAAAGAAACAGCAGCACTTTGCAATTTTGTTCGAAACATTAAGCCAGAAATGGTTATGGCTTTTCACAGTCAAGGTAGAGAAATATATTATGATTTCAGAGGAAAGATACCTCAAAATGCAGAAGGATTAGCAGCAATTTATGCAAATATGTGTGGTTATAGTCTTAGCAAGGCTGTTGGAATTGCGGCAGTTGGTGGCTTTAAGGATTGGTTTATTGATGAATTCAATTTACCCGGATTTACTTTAGAGGCAGGGCAAGGTAAAAATCCACTAACAAAGGAGCAAACTGAAATAGCATATAGTGAACTAAAAGAACTTATGACGGTAGCACCATTATTTATTTAACAAAAAATATTTTTAAAAAATATATTGACAAATTGTTCTGCTTGAATTACAATAATACAATAATAGTAATATATTACAAGGTTGTCTTAAATAACTAAGGCCATATTTTGGACTAAATTGTAATGTATGCTTTACATTTGAAAATATTTAAATCCAATTTAATATTTTTTTTGGGGTGAAGATTTGTGGAGGAATTTAAAAAAAACAGGAAGGACCCAATAATCCTTTGCGATTATTGCGACAATGAAATTTACGGAGGGGATGTTTATTTTTGTGCTGATACAGGAGATATAATTCATTTAGACTGTTTGGTTGATTGGGCAAGAGGCTTAGTTCGGATTTGCGATATTGAAGAATTTTTTAGTGAATAATTTTTATGATTAAGGTCAAAGATTTATATATCAAATAAGAAAGAAGGATTGACCTTGAAAAAAATTAAAAAGCCTTTATTAATAGCCATTTTTTTATTCGTTGCATTACTTATATCTTCACTTTCAAACATCGTATTAGCTTTTAGAGATGGCGAGAAAATTAGACAAAAAGTTGTTCGTTTGCACATTATTGCTAACTCTGATAGCGAGCAAGACCAAAGCCTAAAATTAAAAGTTAGAGATGAAATTATTTCTAAAACTGCAAATTTATTTAGCACTGTAAACAATGCAGGACAGGCAATTGAAAAAGCAAGGCAAAACTCAAAATTAATTGAAAAAATAGCAAATGAGGAAATTATTAAAAATGAATTTAATTATTGTGCAAAAGTAGTAATAGGAAATATCTATTTCCCCACTCGTGAATATAATGATAATGTGGTTTTGCCGGCAGGAGATTACTCAGCAGTGAGAATAATTATTGGCGAAGGAAAAGGAGGAAATTGGTGGTGCGTTCTATTTCCAAATATTTGTGTGCCAAGTAGTATTGTAAGGCAAAAAAATATGTCAGATGTTTTAAGTGACGGAGCATTAAATTTGACAAAGACTCCAAACTCAAGCAAGGCTAAATTACGCTTGAAAAGTGTTGAATTCTTTAATGAATTATATAATAAATTAAGAGAAATAATAAAATAAATTATATTTTCTTGACTAAGCTAAAATTTTAGGATAAAATAATTTAGCAAGAGAATATAAAAATAAAAAAATATGTTTCAGAGTGAAAACCTCTGTTATAATGTTAAGCGACTAAACCAACATTATGAAGGTGCACACAATGGGACAAGAAAATAATTGCACAAAAAAAACAGAAAAGATAACCACCTAACTTACAAGGAACGAATAAAAATCGAAACCATATACAAGTTGTGGTTAACCCCAACTTGTATATGGGGAAACTGATAGAAGGCAAGCACTGACGCACATTAGAACGAGAGTTTGTAAAAGGATGGTAACGCAAATAGCAAAGACGGTATTTCTTGTGTTAAGTGAGAGGATGCTTAAAAAAAAAATTAATATTTAATATAAAATCAAAGTCGCAAAAAGAAGTTGTTAAAACCCTTAATAAGCTTGAACGAAAAATGGGGAATAAATAATTTTACAAAGGCTAAATTGTTATAAACCGTCTCCGGTCATGTGTATTGGACAACTAAAACATAAAGTGGAGTGAAAACAAATGTATACAAATCCATATCAAGATTTATTTGGTGGCAAATGGTTTAAAACTAATTTCCACACACACGCAGGAACAGGGGTGGGTACATGTGGTTCGAATCCAATTGACAAGGTAGTTGAATTATATGCCAAGAATCAATTCGATATGCTTTGTATTTCCAATCATGATATTTTTTCAGATACCACTGCCTTTACGAGTGACAGCATTATGATGATTCCCGGTGTGGAATATTCTCAAAATGAACATATGTTGATCATTGGTGTTGATAAATCACTTCATGAATATGACCATCAAACAGCTATTGATATGACAAGAGAAATGGGAGGCTTCGTAATCTTATGTCATCCGAATTGGGTGCATAAAGAATGGTGGAGTTGGAATAAGCTTCTTGAATTAAATGGATTTGTAGGCATAGAAATCATCAATATGCTAATATATCGTCTTAATGGTTCAGGGCTTGCAACTGATACTTGGGATCATTTGCTTTCACGAGGTAAACTGATTTATGGTTTTGGAAATGACGACTTTCATATGTATTCGGATGCAGCGCGTAGTTTCAATTTGATATATTGTAAAGAAAAAAGTTTTAGTGCTATGAAAGATGCTACCGAGAGTGGTGCATTTTGTGTTTCAACAGGATTAAGACCTGAATATTTATTTCTTAAAGATAATATAATAAAGGTAAAAGCGAAATTCCTTACGGAAACCTATATTGACACATTTTCATATCACTTTATTACTGAAAATGGCAAAGTAATATCTGTTCAAAACGGAAGCAATGCAGAATACAAGTTAAGTGGAGAAAAATATGTTCGTGTAGAAGTGATCGGCGAAAATGGGGCGATGTTATTTTTTCAGCCTGTATACTTGACGGAAGCTTTTGTAAATAAACAATAATCAGCAAAATTGAGAGTTTTGATGCAAAAACCTTTCCCAACCAACAAATCCGCAAAACTAAATCTTTAACACCAATTATTTAAGCAACACAAAAAAGCTGGTTTATCAAAATAACTTCGCAAGGAGCGTTTGATGTGCAACTTGACTTATATATTCATGAAATTAGCCATTTTTTTGGGTGTACAATAATTTAACAAAATAAATATAATTATTTGGTAAGTTGTAAAAAAGCAAGTTGTAAATAAATTATATTTTCTTGACTAAGCTAAAATTTTAGGATAAAATAATTTAGCAAGAGAATATAAATAAATAAGAGAAAAATATTATAATTTTTATTAATGGATTGGAGGAACTATTTATGTCCGAAGAATTTGGCAAAGATATTATTACTCTCACAGATGAGGAAGATAACGAATTTGAATTTGAAATACTTGATATGGCAGAAATTGATGGACAAGTATATTCTGCATTAATGCCTATTCATAATAACCCTACGGATTTGCTTGACGCTGATGGTCAATTTGTTGTTCTTAAAGTAATTGAAAATGAAGATGGAGAAGAAATTTTAGAGGGTATTGATGACGAGGCTGAACTTGAAAAGGTAATTAAAGTATTTGAAGAACAACTTTCAGAGGAATTCACTTTAGAAAGTTAAAAAAAAGAATAAATGCCAATACTTATTATTATTATTATTATTATTATTTAGTTTGATTTTGGAGTAGGTTTTTAACCTACCCTTTTGTTGAACAAAAAATGTAAATATTTTGTAATTTCCTTCAAATTACAGTTGATTATTTATTATTTTTGATATATAATAATATTAGTTTCAAAACTAATACTGTTTTTTACATTATTAAAAACAATAAATTACACAAATAGTGTGAAAATGTTGTTTTTTCCTGCAATGTGCGTGATGGAATGGCAAATCAAAACCAATGAAAAATCGAGGGGAGCTCTTTTGCTCTTGCAATGGGTTTGCAGACCTCCTAACCTTTTAGGTTGGATGATGGGAGCACAAAACTGTGAGGGGAGCACCCACCTGTGTAACAGGTTTCGAGTTTGTCGTTTACACACGGCTTTGTGGGAAACACAATAACAAAAAAGCTACTTTATTTTTTAAGGTAGCTTTTTTGTTAGTTTTAAAATAATTAGTATAAGACAGAAGACGGTTTGATGTCTTATTGATATTAAATCAAGTACTAAGCCATTTTATTTACTTAGATAACCCACTCCAACTACATAAGTACCAATATTTAAAGCAATTACACTACCTAAATATCCGCTAATGATTTTCTTGGTAGGATATTTTATTTTTAACTTTTCAATTAATTCACTATGTTCAGGGCATTGCCTGCAACAAATTGTAATAATAAAATCTGAACTTTCATCAATATTTTTTTCGCAAAGTTCAATAAGTTTTGGAACAACGGCAGAATTTCCTCTAACTTTTTCCGAGGAAACTATTTCTCTATCACCGATTTTGATAATTGGTTTTATGTTTAAAATTCCACCAATTAGACCTGAAAAAGAACTAATTCTGCCTTTTTTTATTAATATTTCAAGGGTTCCAACAGCTGCAAAAGCTTTAATTTTTTTATAAAATGTATTTAAAAATTCAACAATCTCATCAATTGACTTGTTTTCATTAATTAACTTATTTACTTGATAAATGCCGACTGAAATCATATGTGTATATGTTCCTGAATCAATAATTTCAATTCTCATTGCATTTTGGTGCTTTTCTTCAAAAAATCCTTTGGCAATTTCGGCACTTTGATAAGTTCCGCTTGCGGCAGAATTTAATGTAACAGTAATTACACTTTCATAACCTTTTGAATATGCATCTTCAAATTCATTTAAAAATTGCTCAGGTGTAACCTGAGAAGTTGAGGGTAATTCTTTGCAATTGTCAAGAATATCATAAAGGTCTTCCCTATTAATATCTATACCCTCTTTATACTCTTTGCCTTCAATTATTATTGTTAAGGGAACTATTGTAACATTTAATTCTTTAACTTTTTCCTCGTTCATATCACAAGTGGAATCGCAAATGAATTTAATTTTACTCATTTTAAGCCCCATCACTTTCATATTTTTAAATTATTATATCAAATTAATCTTAATAAAGTCTATAAAATTCTCGAAAAATATTTTATCAACTAATTTTTGAGAATAATTTTTCTTTAACATTTGCTCATAAATTAAATCAATATTGCTTATTCCCTTTATTCCTTTTGGCAATGTGTCAACTCCATCAAAATCCGCTCCAAAACAAAGGGTGTTTTGACCTCCTAATGAAAGAAAATAATCTATATGTCTTATTATATCGTCAATTGAAGCATTATCTTCAATATCGTTTAAAAAACCGCCACAAAGATTAATTCCCACTAAGCCTTTATTATTAACTATTGCTTTAAACTGCTCATCAGATAAATTTCTAAAATGCTTACAAATTGTTTTTGCATTGCTGTGAGTAGCAACAAAAGGTTTCTTTGATATTTCGCAAACATTAAGAAAGCCTTTTTCGGATAAGTGAGATACATCAATTATTATATTTTTTTCTTGCATTTTAGTAACTGCTTTTTTGCCAAAATCAGTTAAACCCTTAGAGTTTTCTACTCTAATTCCATCCGCTAATTCATTGCTTTCATTCCATGTTAAGGTTATAAACTTTACACCTAAATATGCTAAAAAATCTATTCTTTCTATTCTCCCGTTTAACATTCCTGCATCTTCTACAGCTAAAATTGCTGAAATTTTATTATTTTCAAATGAATTTATTACATCATTATAGTTTTTACATATATTTATTTTTTGGGGTTTATTGTTTAAAAAATAATTATAAACATTAATAAAATTATCGTATCTTTGCTCGCCTTTTAAATTATCATTAGTCCAAATTGCAAAAACTTGACAGTAATTATTAAAACTCTTTGTTTTATTTAAAGAAATATGAAGGTTATTATCCTCTAACTTTAATTTTTTTGTAAATATTTCAGTTAGAGTATCACAGTGCATATCAGCAAAGTTGAACATTTTATCTACCCCTTGTCAAAAAAGCATTTTCAATATGACGAATGTTTAATACCTTTGGCGGAAGTTCATCATTTAAAGTAACTTCAAAAACATCATAACGAGGTTGAAGATTATTCTTTTTATTAGACAAATAAAAACAAGAGGTCGTTACAATTTTTCTTTGCTTTGACTTAGTAACAAATTCACAAGGGGATGCAATTGTTCTCGGTCCTCTTGCTTTTACCTCTACAAAAACAATATATTCATTGTTGCAAACAATTATATCAATTTCTCCATAACGGCAATTATAGTTTCTCTCTAACAATGTATAACCATTACTAACTAAATATTCAACAACAGCTAATTCCCCTATTTGTCCTCTGATTTTATCGCTCATTTAAGAACTCCTTTTTGCGGTTTGCATATATGCAAACCCTACATTTTAAATATCTATTCCTTTTAAAAAGGACTTTCTGTATATTTCATTAATACCAAATTGTTTTATTGCCTCATAATGTGCTTTTGTGGGATAGCCTTTATGCTGTGCTAAATTATATTGAGGGTATTTTATATGTAGTTGCCTCATTACTCTGTCTCTGCTAACCTTAGCAATAATTGAAGCCGCCGCTATGCTTGCACTTAAACTATCACCCTTTATAATGCACTTTGCTTGAATATCTAAACCTTTAATTCTATTGCCATCAATTAGTGCTAAATCAGGTTTCGTTTTTAAGTTATCTATTGCTCTTTTCATTGCAACAAAGGAAGCGTTTAATATGTTAATTTCATCTATTTCGGCAGGAGTGGCGTAGCCTATTCCATAAGAAATAGCTTCTTGTATTATTATCTCATAAAGTTGCTCTCTTTTTTTCTCTGAGAGTTTTTTACTATCGTTCAACCCATCTATTTGCATTTCAAAGGGCAGTATTACAGCAGCGGCATAAACATCTCCACAAAGCGGTCCTCTCCCCGCTTCGTCAACTCCGCAAATAATATTAAAGCCTTCATTTTTAGCCTCTTTTTCAAATTTCCACCAGTCCATACTTTCCACTTTCCACTTTCCACTTTCCACTTTCCACTTTCCACTTAAAAAAGCCCTCAACAAACCATTAAGGTT
>CAZFQD010000054.1:11582-13964 GCA_964520885.1 uncultured Oscillospiraceae bacterium
CACTTTCCACTTTCCACTTTCCACTTAAAAAAGCCCTCAACAAACCATTAAGGTTTCTCAAGGGTAATTCTTCCGATTTTACCGCCTCTAAATTCATCAAGCACAATTTTTGATGCTCTTTCAATATCAAATTCGCCCTTCGTCAATAAAAAGCCTCTGTTTTTTGCTACTCTTTTAAGCAATGAATGTCCCTCTAAATTTTCAGTATCTCCCAACTTATATCTTGATGCAATTAATTGCTTATAATTAATATTTAATTCGTTTAATAAATATCCTGCTAAGTATTCTATATCGGTAATATCATCCCTAATTGCACCGGTTACTGCAAGGTTTAAACTTGAAATGGGATTTTCGATTTTTGGCCAAAGTATTCCCGGCATATCGAGCAAATCAATTCCACCCTCAACACTAATCCACTGTTTACCCTTAGTAACTCCAGGTCTATCTTCAACCTTAGCCTTTTTGCCTTTAGCAAGTCTATTAATTAAAGAAGATTTTCCTGAATTTGGCACACCAACTATCATAACCTTAATGGACATTCCGCCAATCCCTCTATTTTCTCTGCGAATAAGTTTTTGTGCAATAACCTCTCTTATTTTAACTGCAAATTCATTTAAACCATTACCACTCTTGCAATCAGTTAATATAGCAACTGTCCCCTTTTTTTCATATTTGTTTATCCATTGTCTGCTAATATTAGCATCAGCCAAATCACTTTTATTTAATATAATTATTCTTGGTTTTTCCATAAGCAAATTGTCAAAATCGGGGTTTTGACTACTTTTTGGAATTCTTGCATCAATAATTTCAGCAACAATATCTATTTGCTTTAAATTTTCGGCTATAAGCCTTTTAGCTTTTGCCATATGTCCGGGATACCAATTTATTCCCTTTATATCCATTTAATTATCCACGCTTCCCATTTTATCAAGCGGGTATATTCTAAAAATTGCTCTACCAATTATAAACCTTTTGTCCACAGTTCCTACCTGCGAAAATCTACTATCTAATGAATTGTTTCGGTTATCACCCATAACAAATAAATGACCTTTTGGAACAGTTAATGGATAAGTTTGGTTACCAGACTGGGCAACTAATTCTTTTATATATGGTTCGTTTAGCTCAACTCCGTCAACAAAAACTTTATGATTTACTGTATCAATGTTGACAACTTGACCTTCGGTAGCAATAATTCTTTTTACATATGGTTTATTATTTTCAATTTCACCCTTAGGTAAGAATACTATAATATCTTTAACTGCGGGTTTATAAAATAGATTTGAAATGATTATTCTATCAGAATTATGCAAAGTATCAATCATTGAACTACCATCAACTACAACTATTCTTAAAATAAATGTAAAAATCAAAACAACAATAACAACAGACAAAGCAACGGCCTCAAGCCATTCATAAATCTCATTAGTGAAAGTATTTTTCTTTGAGTTTTCATTATTTTTTTCTTCTGTTGTTTCTTGTGCTAATTGTTCTGTTTTTTCTTCTGCTGGTTCTTGTGCTTGTTCTTGTGCTGATTCTTCTGTTGTTTCTTGTGCTATTTCTTGTGCTGGTTCTTCTGTTGTTTCTTGTGCTATTTCTTGTGCTGTTTCTTCCATTGTTTCAATTGGTTTGCTTTCATCAATATTATCATATTCAATATTGTTTTCAATATCATCTATATCTCCAATAATTGGAATATTAATTATAATATTATTTATTTCACCGTTATCATTGTCTTCATTATTAAAATTATTCATAAAAAACCCCCTAATACCTTAAAAAAACACCATCTAAACAAATACCTTAAAAACTTAATACAGCCCAAAAGATAAATTAAAAAATGGTGTTGATTTACAATATTATATTAATTCTTTAACTTTTGCAGATTTGCCAACTCTACCTCTTAAATAATATAACTTAGCTCGACAAACTTTACCTTTTCTTGTTAATTCAACTTTATCAATATTTGGAGAATGAATTGGGAAAGTTTTTTCAACACCAACACCATGTGCAACACGACGAACTGTAAAAGTTTCAGATATTCCTCCACCTTTTTTCGCAATAATTGTTCCCTCAAACATTTGTGTTCTTTCTCTTGCACCCTCTTTAATTTTAATAAAAACCTTTACAACCTCTCCAATATTAAGAGCTGGAAGGTCACTTTTTAATTGCTCATTAGTAAAATTGTTAATTACTGTTTCCATTTATTTTTCCTCCTTAATAACAAGACATTCATAACTATTCAATAGCAGAGGACTGTCCGCATTTCAACCACGATATAATAACACAATTTATTTTAGTTTGCAAGTTTTTTTTGGAAAAATAATAAAAAAATTAAATTGCAATATAAAATGCCCAACTTTTTAAAATATTTTTTATGTTAAG
>CAZFQD010000055.1:0-13875 GCA_964520885.1 uncultured Oscillospiraceae bacterium
TGGTTACGCAAGATGGTTGTGATAATTTAACCAAAAGCAAGAAAGAATTGATAATACTATAAAAATATATGGAGCAAAAAATGAAAATATTTGTCAACAGATGGTTAAATTCTAAAATTTCATCAATAAAATTTGAATTTTCAAATGACAGAGATTTTTCTTTGTTTTTATTAGTAGGCTTTTTTATTGGAATAGCAGGCGGAATTTACATCAGCATTTTTAATAACTTTTTAAGTGATACATATAGCCTTTCCGCTTCAGCCAGAGGAATTGTTGAATTCCCACGGGAACTTCCCGGACTATTTGTTGTAGTAATCTTGGCATTTCTTTCGTTTTTGGGGAACATAAGAATTGCTTCAATCGCAATGATTATTGCTTCAATCGGTATGATTGGTTTAGGACTGTTATCTCCTACATTTTCTCTTATGATTATTTTTATGATGATTTATAGTTTAGGGCAACATATGTTTATGCCTTTATCATCAAGTATTGGAATGAGCCTTTCAAAAAGAGAACAATATGGAGCAAGATTAGCTAAATATAATGCCTTTTCTCTTGTAGCAACAATAATTGGATTTGCTATAATATGGTTAGGTTTCTCGTATTTTAATTTCAATTATACCAGTGCATTTGTTGTTGCGGCTGTCTTTTATTGCCTTGCCGGAATAGTTTTATGCTTTATTAAAAAATCTACCCCTTCTCATAAAAAATTCAAAATTATATTTAGAAAACAATATACACTTTATTACATTCTTTGTATTGTAAATGGTGCAAGAAAGCAAATATTTTTAACCTTTGCACCTTGGGTTTTAATTCAAGTGTTTCATTTATCGCCTCAAAATTTTGCCGTTTTAGGAGTTGTAATTGCATTAGTTAGCATTTTTACAAGAACAATTATCGGCAAGTCAATTGATATTAAAGGAGAACGATTTGTTTTATCATTAGAGGCAATAGTTCTTTTCGTTTTATGTATTGGCTATGCTTTTGCTTCTGATTTGTTTACAACCTCGGTTGCATTAGTTATTATAGCAATTTGTTATATACTTGATAATTCATTGAGCACGGTTGAAATGGCTCGCTCAACTTATTTGAAAAAAATAGCTATAAAGCCAACCGATGTAACCCATACATTAGCAACAGGAATAAGCCTTGACCATATTGTTTCAATGTTAATTCCTATTGTTGGGGGAATAATTTGGGTAGCAATCGGATATAAATATGTTTTTCTTTTTGCGGCAGTAATTGCTGTAATTAACTTTGTGTTATCTTTAAAAATAAAAGTTGCTAATGAAAAATAAAAAATTTGGAGGTTTTTTTATGAGTTATTGTCCGAATTGCAAATATGAATATTTTTTTGAAATTGAAAAATGTAAAATTTGTGGTGCCGTTTTAGTTGACGAATTACCTGACTTGGATGAAGAAAAGGAAGATAATATTGAAGACTATATGGGAGAAAATTTAGTGTTTTTAGTAAAGCCCAACGATGAAATAGAGGCTTTGTTTATAGAAAGCACACTAAAGGAAGAAAAAATACCTGCATTTTTTGAGCATCCAAATTTAGGTTTTGTTGCATACTCTAAAGTCAATTCCAATGTTCATTTTGCCAACATTGAATTTTTTGTTCCTGAAAGATTTTTTGAAAATGCAAAAGAAATTGTTGAGGATTTAAGAAAAGAACCGGAATTTATAGATATGGAAGAGGAGAAAGATGATATTTAAGTATATTTTGCATTTAAAAAGCTAATGAAAAAATAACCCTCATTAGCTCATAATTGTATATTAAATTCTACATTATTTACCTATTCCAATACTTCCTATCCAAACTTCTAAACTGCACCGCTTCGGCGATGTGGTTTTTTGTTATGTCCTTTTTGTTTTCTAAATCGGCTATTGTTCGTGCCACTTTTAGCACTCTGTCATAAGCTCTTGCCGAAAGTCCTAATTTATTAAAAGCATTTTTTAAAAACTCATTGGTTTGCTTATCCAATTTGCAATATTCCTTAACCAAAGCAGACGAAAGCCTTGCGTTGCAAGAAATTCCACTTTGCTTATACCTTGTTAGTTGAATTGCTCTTGCTATATTTACCCTATCACGAATAAATTTTGAAGGCTCGCCCTTTCTTTTTCCGTCCAACTCCTCATAGGACACAGGAGGCACTTCTATATGAATATCTATTCTATCAAGTAAAGGACCGGAAACACGGCTTAAATACTGCGTTATTGAATTTGGTGAGCAAGAGCAAGGTTTGTTTGGATGACCATAAAACCCACAACGGCAAGGATTCATAGCACAAACAAGCATTATTGAGCAAGGGAAAGTAAGTGTTCCTGTTGCACGAGAAATTGTAACAGTGTTATCTTCAATAGGCTGTCTTAAAACCTCTAATATGCTTTTTGGAAATTCCGGCAACTCATCTAAAAACAAAACTCCGTTATGTGCTAAGGATATTTCACCCGGCTTTGGAATTCGTCCGCCACCTGAAAGACCAATTTGTGAAATAGTGTGATGAGGGGAACGAAACGGGCGAATAGTAACTAATGCTGTATCATTAGGCAATGTGCCGGCAATACTATGTATTTTTGTGGTTTCAATTGCTTCATTAAAGGACATATTTGGCAAAATTGAAGGTATCCTTTTTGCTAACATACTTTTTCCGGCACCGGGAGGTCCGATTAACAAAATATTATGTGAGCCAGCCGCCGCTACTTCTAATGCTCTTTTGGCAAATTCTTGCCCACCCACATCGGCAAAATCAAATATATCGTTTATGCTTTGTTCTAAAATATTATCTGTATTAGAAATAATGGGAGAAATAAAACTATTTCCCCTTAAATGTTCTACAATTTCCATTGCATTTTGTGCAGGAAAAATGTCAATACCTTCAACAACAGAAGCCTCTTTTGCATTTGCAAGAGGCACAAAAATTCTTTTAAATCCGAATTCCTTTGCCATAATAACTGTTGGCAAAATGCCATTTGTTGCCCTTATTTCACCAGAAAGAGATAACTCACCAGCAAATACTGAGCCTTCAAAGGATACTGATATTTGCTCAGTTGCCTTTAAAATTCCCAAAAAAACTGCAAGATCAAAAACTGAGCCTTCCTTTTTTATATCAGCAGGGGCTAAGTTAATTGTAATTCTTCGTGGTGGCAATTGAAAACCACAGTTTTTTATAGCAGAGCGAACCCTCTCTCTTGATTCTTTAACAGCAACATCAGGCAAGCCTACCATATCAAAAGCGGGTAGCCCATTTGCAACATCAGTTTCAATATCAACTATAAAGCCTTCAATTCCAAATAAACCAATCCCATTAATTTTGGATACCATTTATGTTTTGTCTCCACTTCTTTGGCGGTCGAAAAAAAATTAGTATATATAAGTTAAATTTATGAAACTTTAATTAAAGCAGTATATTTTCCTAATACTCCAACTTTCATATCGGCAGGCAATTGGAAGGTTAAATTAAATCGAATTTTGCCGGTTGCCGTAAACTCAGTCATATCAACAACAGCAGTTAAGTTTTCTTCACTTAAAGCATTAATATCCGAAGGAATTCCAATTAAAGTTACTTTTATTGAAGAAGAAACGGGGACAGCATTTTTTCCTGCTATTAAATTAGCAAAGGAAAAGTTTTCCACATAAAACGATTTTGTAACAATTTCAGAATAAGATAATGTTACAACAGCTTTTGCAACGACATCAAAGGTTTTAATTCCATTTGGACTAATAATATCTAATTCTAAAATCTTTCCATCTTTATTAATATCAACAGCATCAATTGTTCCAATATCAATTGAATTTGTAGCATCTATAATTTCTGGAGTGCCAGCAATTATTATGCTTAGAGGAACTATTGAAACATTAATAAATTTAGAATTAGCACCTCCTGAACTATTAATTATATCAACTGTCAATGGCACTGTTTTAGTTTTTAATATTGAAGCAGTAACTGTAATTTGTTCAACCTCAGGAATAATTCCTTCGCCATCAATTTGTTCACCTTTATCGTTAATATAAATAAAATCGGTTTTTTTCACCAAAGTTTCAGAAGCATCTGTAACATCTATTTGAGAAAAAACATTTTTAATTTGTTTTATTTTGTCCTCAGGTCCTATTAAACTAATAGAAGAGGGATATGCCTTTGGAGTATCAACTAAATAGCCTTCTTTAACAGTTCCATTTACATTTACTTTAACCTCAACACTATTAGTTGCCTTATTATAAAAATCTAAATTAACTTCCTTAGGAGTGATTGAAATTGCCTTTAAATCAGTATTTGGTATCTCTACTTCAATAGGAATATCGTAATTTCCTGCTTTAGTAATGGAATTTAAATTTAACTTTATCTTAATATCACTCTTTTGTAAAAAAGCAAGAGATGACCTTTCGCCTTCTACATCAACATTTACAACTATTGGCTTATTTTTAACGATTATTAAGTTATTGCTTTCGGGAACAGAATCAGCAATATTAATTGCAAGAGGTATTTCTTTGAACAATAAAGTGGTTTGTGGTGAATACACCCCTACTACATAAAACCATAATACAATAGAGGCAACAAGAGATATAATCATTAAAAATTTATTGCTACGAAAAATTAACGATAATTTTTTAAAAGTTTTCTTCATTGCTTTTTCACCTTCAATCTAAAAGACTTCTTTTCTTTTTTGGCAGAGGTCCCTAAATATTTTAGCAACTCATTTTTTAAAGTTTCCTTTGTAAAACCACGACGGAACTTACCACTAAACGCAACTGAAATTGTGCTTGTTTCCTCAGAAACTATTAGTATAACAGCATCAGAAACTTCGGATAAGCCGAGAGCAGCTCTATGTCTTGTTCCAAGTTCTGTAGTTAAATCTCTATTTTCTGAAAGTGGCAAAAAGCACCCGGCGGCACTAATATGCCCATTGCTAATAATAATTGCTCCATCATGCAAAGGGGAATTTGGAAAAAAGATGTTTTCAATTAACGGTGCACGAATTGTTGCATCAAATCGTGTTCCGGTGCTAATTATATCGCCCAATTTAATTTCTCTTTCAAAAACCATCAATGCACCTGTTCTTGAAGCTGACAAGGAAAAAGCAGCGGTGCAAATTTCGTCAAGAATTATATTTATAAACTCTTCACTTGTATTAAAGTATTCAGTATTAAATATTTTGCTAACTCTTCCTCTTCCAACCTGCTCTAAAATTTTTCTTAACTCGGGCTGAAACATTATAAGTAAAGCAAGCACTCCAAATTGCAAGGTGCTTTTTAACAAATAGCTTGTTGAATTCATTTCAAAAAAATCGGCTATTTGCATAACAATTACAAATAAAATAATCCCCTTAATTAAAGAAGCTGCTCGAGTATTGCGAATAAATTTAACGACTTGATAAAAAATTACTGCTACTACAAAAATATCTAATAAAGCAATAATGGGATTACTTGTTTTAATTGAACTTAACAAAAAATCAATAAATTGTTTAAACATAATATTTACACATCCAAAAAGAACTATTATTATTATTTTAACACATTAAATAAGTATTTCAAGCCTTTATACTAATTTTTATTTAAAAATACAGTATTATTTGCTTTTAATAAACTTTTTTACTAATAATAATAATTTTTCAATATCTTTTTTTGTATTAAAAATGCTAACGCTTATTCTAACTGTTCCGCTTTCAAGAGTATTAAGCTTTTTGTGAGCCGTTGGGGCACAATGGTATCCGCTTCTTGTCATTAAAAAATTATTATCTAAATATTCTGCCACTTCATTAGAATGAAAGCCCTCAATATTAAAAGGCAAAACATTTGCAAAACCCTCATTTGGTCTATTCGTATATAATCTAACTTTATTAATATTTTTTAATTCATCATATGCAAATAAAATTAAGTTTTTTTCATACTCCAATATATTGTTTAAACCTATTTTATTAATAAATTTCATACCCTCTTTTAAGCCAACAATTCCCGGTGTATTTATGGTTCCACTTTCATATCTTTCAGGCATTTCCATTGGCTGAACAAGTTGCTTTGAATTAACCCCCGTTCCGCCCTCAATTATTGTTGATAATAATTGAACATTATTTATTAGTAATGCTCCTATTCCCTGTGGACCATATAACCCCTTATGCCCTGCTAAGCAAAGATAATCTATATTGTTTTCATTCACATCAATATTTATAGAACCGGCAGTTTGAGCCGCATCTACCAAAAACAAAAGCCCTCTCTTTTTTGCTAATTCTCCTAATTGCTTTATTGGAACAACCTTTCCTAAAACATTTGAACAATGAGTGCAGGCGAGCATTCTTGTTTTATTTGTTATTTGTTGCTCAAAGGCTTTAATGGTTTTACTGTCATCATATAAATCTACACATGCTTGCTTATAGGTAACTCCTATTTTCTCTAATGCTTTTAAAGGTCTTATTATAGCATTGTGCTCAAAATCAGAAACTATTACTTCGTTTCCCTCCAATAATGCACCCTTTAAAGCAATATTTATAGCCATTGTAGCATTTAATGTAAAAATAACTCTTTCAGGGGGCAGATTAAATAACTGCCCCACAATTTCTCTACAATTATAAACTTCATTAGCTGCATACAAGGATAAAAAATGTCCGCTTCTACCGGGATTAGCTCCAAAAACATTTATTGCTCTTGTCATTGCCTTTGCAACCTCTTTTGGTTTTGGAAAACTTGAAGCGCAATTATCAAGATATATCATACTTATTCCCTTTCCAAAATTCATTTTATTTCTTTATATTTATTCTAAAGTTTCTATTTCGTCTATTTCATTAACAGCGATTCCAATGTTTCTTAAATAATTAATTGCATTGGTAACATCTTTTTCTCGGACAGAAATACAATAGCCACAGCCACAGCCACCTTTAGGAGGCCTTTTTATTGTTGTTTTTATACCTTTGTTTTTTAAAAAATCTCTTCCCTTTATCGCATAGGTTACTGATGAACATAATATTAATTTATCCTTCATAAAAATGGCATCTCCTTTCTTAGAGGTTAGAAATTGGAAGTTGGAAGTTAGGAAATCTTTCTTCTTGCCTCTATTTATATTTTATGCAACCAATTTAAATATGCTTTTTTATTAAAATTTTTTTAAACAAAAAAAAATCCTGAGAAAAATAATTTCTCAAGAAAGATACATCTATTTAGTGTTTTACTTATTTTTTATAAAGTGCAACATATTTTGAAAAAGAACTTTTATCCGATTGAACTAAAATACCACTATTATTAAATTCTTTAATAAGAATACAATGATACACATCCTTTTCATCTATATAACATAAGTGTGCGTTTTCTTCTATAAAATATCGTTCAACACGTAGGTCAGTTATAAAATTTTCATATTCAATATCAGATAACTCAATTGTTTTTTCAATAACAAATTTTTTTTTGCTTTCAAATGAAAGAGGGAAATTTAAATCTTCTATTATTCGAGGTTGTTTTACAAAAAAAGCTGTATCTTTAATACTTTTTACCATAAAAATATTCTTTCCTTTCGCTTAATAAAAATATCATTGCATCAAAAAAACCCAAACGATAATATTGCTCATTTTCGGCACTCAACCTAAGATTATTATGAAATTCATATTCGAAAAGTAATTTCTTTTGCTTATCATTTAATGCAGCTTCAAGTTTTGAGTATGAATTTTCTGCATTGTCATTTAAATACGCATCCTCTTGAGACAACTCAATAGATATTTGACCTTTGCGATTATTTAGAAAACTTTCAATTTTTATTTTTAACTTTTTGTCCATAATAAACACCTCCATTCTTTTAAAACATCTTTTTTGTTTTAACCAATTATGTCAATGATTATTATGTCCAAAAAATGGGGAAACATCTTTTTGCTTTAAAGTTGAATAATGAACACATATTTGATATATTATATATCTACTTGCAACATTATACTATAAAATAGATATAAAATAAAGAAAAAATTATCAAATTGGAGGTTTTTATGAAAAAAATACGCAGCTATTCTATTCGTATTGAAAATTATTTATTGCAAAAACTCCATTTTGTGGCCGATTATGATGGTCGTTCTGTAAATAGCGAAATATTATTTTTTATTAGAAAGAGCATTGCAGAGTTTGAAAAAGAAAATGGAAAAATCGGGGAAGAATTTTTAGTAAATTGTAGACAATATAATGATAAAAAAACCGATAAAGTTTTAGTTAAAAAATAATAATAAAAAGCATTGTTTTAAAGGGGCTGTAACAAAATACAGCCCCTTTGTATCCTAATTGTTTTTCATTTTGTTTTTAATGAAAACACTTTGCTTAATGAAATCACTCACTAAGCTCGTTTAATGAAAAAAATTAATTTTTTGTTATCTGAAATTTCATTCTTTAAACCCAAAAGTATTCATTACCTTATCCAAAAAGCCTTTTTTCTTTTCATAGTTTTTAACACTACCAATTGCATCAAATTCTTTTAAAAGCTCCTTTTGCTTATTGGATAAATGCTTTGGCACCTCAACCGATACTCTATAATACTGGTCGCCTCTGCCTCTGCCGTTAAGAAATGGCACTCCTTTTCCTTTTAACTTGAACACTGTATTTGTTTGAGTTCCCTCGGGAATATGAAGTTTTTCGGGGGTTTTGTCTATTGTTGGAACATTAATTTCACAGCCTATTGCCGATTGGGCAAAAGTAATTGGAATATTGCAATAAATATCAGTTGATTTTCTTTCAAATATATTGTGAGGACGAACACTTATTGTTAAATATAAGTCGCCTGTAGAACCTCCCCTAATTCCAAAACCACCTTGACCTGAAAGGTTTAGAGTTTGACCATTGTCAATACCTGCGGGAATAGTTACATCTAAGTTGCGTTGCTTAACTGTTCGTCCACCACCACGACAAGTTGGGCAAGGGTTTTTAATAACCTTACCAGTTGCATTACAATTAGAGCAAGGAGCAACACTTGAAAAGGCACCAAAAGGGGTATTTTGTTGGCGTTTAACTTGTCCGGCACCACGACAGACAGAACAAGTTTCGGCAGATGTTCCTTTTGCGGCACCTGAACCTTTACATTCGGAACAACTTTCTTTTCTTGAATATTTGATTTGTTTTTTTACTCCAAATACTGCCTCATCAAAATTAATTAAAATTGAGGTGCGAAGGTCATCTCCTCTAACGGGGGCATTTGCTCTACGGGAAGAATTGCCACCGCCACCAAAAATTCCACTGAATAAATCACCAAACATATCTCCGAAGTCAACTTCAGTAGCATTACCAAAGCCGCCGAAACCACCATAACCACCTTGACCACCTTGACCTGCTCCATAAGACGGATCAACTCCAGCATGCCCAAATTGGTCATACTTTTGTTTTTTAGCAGGGTCAGAAAGCACTTCATATGCCTCATTTGCTTGCTTAAATTTACTTTCGGATTCTTTGCTATGATTATTTAGGTCGGGGTGGTGAAGTTTAGCCATTTTCCTATATGCTTTTTTTATTTCATCTTCTGAAGCATTTTTGCTAACTCCAAGCACCTCGTAAAAGTCTCTTTTTTCTGCCATTAATATTCTCCTAAACCAAATATAGTTAAAAATTAAGAGTTAAGAGTGAAAAATGTTCATTCTATATTTTCTTTATCCCTTATCCTTTACTTTTCTTCTGTCTCGTTAAAATCTGCATTAACTGTGCCATCTTCATTTACAGAGGCACCGTCATCAGTTGGATGGTTACCCTCTGGGTTTTGTTGTTGATAAATTTTAGGAGCTAACTCATAAAATTTCTTAGAAAGTTCTTCGCCCGAAGTTTTTATTGCTTCAATATCTGTTCCTTTAAGTGCTTCTTTTACCTTGTCAATCTCTGTTTGAATTGTAGCCTTTTCATCTTCAGTAATTTTATCGCCTACATCTAATAAAGCTTTTTCACATTGATAAACAAGCTGTTCAGAGTGATTTTTAGTATCAATTTCTTCACGAAGTTTTTTATCCTCAGCGGCAAATTTTTCAGCATCCTTAACTGCTTGTTCAACCTCTTCCTTAGACATATTAGTTGAAGCAGTAATTGTAACCTTTTGTTCTTTACCTGTTCCTAAATCCTTAGCGGAAACATTAACAATTCCGTTAGCATCTATATCAAAGGTAACCTCAATTTGAGGAACGCCCCTTGGTGCTGGTGGAATACCGTCAAGATGAAATCGACCAATTGATTTGTTACCAGAAGCCATTTCTCTTTCGCCTTGTAAAACATTAATTTCAACTGAAGGTTGGCTATCAGCCGCTGTTGAAAATGTCATACTCTTTTTAACAGGTATAGTGGTATTTCTTTCAATAATTTTAGTAGAAACTCCGCCTAAGGTTTCAACACCTAAGGATAAAGGAGTAATATCAAGTAGAACTATTCCCTTAACATCGCCGACTAAAACTCCGCCTTGAATAGCGGCACCAACAGCAACACATTCATCAGGGTTAATTCCCTTGTGTGCTTCTTTGCCAATATAATTTTTAACAGCATCGGCAACGGCTGGAATTCGAGTAGAGCCACCAACCAACAAAACCTTATCAATTTTATCAGGAGAAAGACCTGAATCTTTAATTGCTTGTCTTGTAGGTCCCATTGTTTTTTCAACTAAATCTGCTGTTAGTTCGTTAAATTTTGCTCTTGTAAGTGTTAAATCAAGATGCAAAGGACCATTAGCATCTGCTGTAATAAATGGTAAATTAATAGATGAAATAGTTAAGCCGGAAAGGTCAATTTTAGCCTTTTCAGCAGCTTCTTTTAATCTTTGAAGAGCCATTTTATCTTTTGTTAAATCAATGCCATTTGATTTTTTAAATTCTTCTGCCATCCAAGTAATAACCCTTTGGTCAAAGTCATCTCCACCTAAACGGTTGTTTCCACTTGTAGCCAAAACCTCAAAAACTCCATCGCCAATATCGAGTATAGAAACATCAAAGGTTCCACCGCCTAAGTCATAAACCATAATTTTTTGTTCGTGTTCTTTGTCCATACCATAAGCAAATGCCGCCGCAGTAGGCTCGTTAATAATTCTTTTTACATCAAGACCTGCAATTTTTCCGGCATCCTTAGTTGCTTGCCTTTGAGCATCGGAAAAGTAAGCAGGAACAGTAATAACTGCTTCTGTAACAGGCTCGCCTAAATAGTTTTGGGCATCCTCTTTTAACTTTGTTAAAATCATAGCTGATATTTCCTGTGGGGTAAATTGCTTATTATCAATTTTTATTGTTCTTCCTGTTCCCATATCTCTTTTAATTGAACTAATAGTTCTGTCCGGATTAGTAATTGCTTGTCTTTTTGCAACTTGACCTACCATTCTTTCGCCAGTTTTAGAAAAAGCAACAACAGAAGGAGTAGTTCTTGCACCTTCAGCATTTGCTATAACAACAGGTTCTCCACCCTCCATAACGGATACGCAGGAATTTGTTGTGCCTAAGTCAATACCAATAATTTTTCCCATAATAATTTCCTCCTAAATAATATATGTTTTTTTTTTATATAAACCATTCTAACCTCTAACTTCTAACTTCTAACTTCTAATTCGCTACTTTAACCATAGCATATCTTATTACTTTATCTTTTGCTTTGTAGCCCTTTTGCATTGTTTCTATTATAACCCCTTCGCCTAAATTTTCATCTTCAATATGCATAACTGCATTGTGTAGATTAGGGTCAAATTCTATGCTCGTATCTATTTCTTGCACTCCTAAGGTATCTAAACTGTATTCCATTTGTTTTAGCACCATATCTAAGCCCTTTTTAAGTGTTTCGTAATCTCCGTTTGTATTAATTGCTCTTTCTAAACTATCAAGAATAGGTAAAATTTCTTTTACACAATCGCTTACACAATCATTATATAATGCTTCTTTTTCTTTTAGGCTTCTTTTTTTGTAATTATCAAATTCAGCAAAAAGTCGCAAATATTTATCTTTCTGTGCTTCTAATTCATTTGTTAAATCAATTATTTTTATATCTAATTCCTCTGGTATTGTTTTTATTTCATTTTGCACAGTTTCTTGTGCTTTTTCATCTTTTTTCTTCTTCATATAATATTTCCTCCATTACTTGTCATCAAAATAAGTATTGCTTAATAGTTTTGAAACGGATTTTGTAAAATAATTTATTTTTGCCAATACTTTTGCATAGTCAATTCTTGTAGGACCATAAACACACATATAACCTTTGATATTACCCATATTAAAACCAGAAGAAATTAAACTAATATCCCTAATTTCCTTATTTGTTTTTTCTGAAAAAACATCAACACAAATGCCGCCATTAGGATTTTCTCGTGCAACTTTCGCAAGTTCATCTTGCTTATTTAAAAAATTGATAAAAACCTTTGCTTTCTCAGCATCTGAAAAGCCGGGATAGGTTAGTATTAATGCTTCGCCACCAACAAATGCCTCATAACCTTTTAATTCTTCAATAAGGCTTGCAACTGTAGAAAGAACACTTTTTAAGTCAGGGCAAAACTTTGAAACTTGGTCTTGCAGTATTTCAGTTTTAACTTCTCCAATATCGTGAGGGTCAATTCCTGACAAAACTGTATTCAAAATGCGAGAAAGAATTGAGGCACTATCACTTGACGCATCATTTTGAGTTACACATAGTTTTGTTCTAACAGAACCATTTGCACTAATTGCAATAATTACCATAAGTCTTTTTCCGGCGACTACTGCCTCAAACATTTTAACAACTCCACCGGAAACAGGAGTAACAGTAACAGCTGCACAGCCGGAAATTTCAGAGGCTTTATTAGCAAATAACTTTGCAAGAGAAGAAAAATCGCTATTAATATTGCTTAAAAAACTGTCAATAGAGCGTTTTTCTTTATTGGTAAGTTTGTGAAATTGCATTATTCTTTCAACATATTCACGATAGCCAATAACGGATGGAATTCGTCCTGCCGAGGTATGAGGCTGATATAAATAACCCATTTCCTCAAGAGCCATCATTTCATTTCTAATGGTAGCTGAGGAAAGTTCTTTACTTAAACTTTCGGCTACAGATTTAGAACCAACAGGCTCACCATTGTTAATAAAATTATTAACGACAATACCCAATATTTCCTTTTTTCTTTCCCCCAACTCCACAATTTCACCCCTTTTACAATGAACAGTGAACAACATATTATTTAAGACTCCTTTGTCAAAGGAGGTGTCGCCAAAAGCGACGGAGGATTATAGCCATTTTTTTTAAAATTGTAAAGCAAACTTCGTTTGCCTTGCTGAGAGTTGCTGAGTATCGCTGAGAATAGTTGAGTGTCGTTTATTTTAAATTCTTAGCAATCCTTATCTATACTCAACAATTCTGAATTATTCTTTCTCTTAGTTAGCACTCTAACTATGAGAGTGCTAATATAAATTTACCACTCATTAATTAAAATGTCAAGACATTTTTTATAAATTTTACTCTATATACAAAAAGTGCTATTAAAATAGTGGGCTTTTAAGCATTTTAACAAGAATATTTTTATTATCTGTGAATATTAAAAATCTAACTATTGTAATAAAAAATAAAAAATATTAAACTGCTTAAAAAAGTGGTGATTGACAGAATAGTTTTCAATATGTTATTATTAATGTAAATTTTTAGATGTTAAATTAACATAAATAATGGGGTTGTCAAACCTCCGTCCCCTTGGCATGATGTTTATTTTTATATTTAATTTGTAAAAAGTATATCTCGTTGCACAAAGTAAATTTTTTAGTTTTTCTTTTATTAAATCATGACAGTAACGGAATAACGGAATAAAATTACTACGCCTTATTAATGGAAGCAAATTTTAAGTTAATTCGTGATAAAGTTTTGATTGACGGACATTTTGACGGACAAAATATATTTACAAAACCTTTTGAAATTCTCGTAAAACAAGGTGTTGTTAGGTTATA
>CAZFQD010000056.1:0-13844 GCA_964520885.1 uncultured Oscillospiraceae bacterium
CTGTTTTTTGATATTTTATCACATTTTTCAACAATATTCAACATTTTTTAGTATAATAAAGGAAAAAATAAAATACCCTTTAAAATAGAGTACTTTATTATTTATTATATTCAAATTCATAGCCGTAAATATCAACAAAATCTCCGTCATTAATACCTGCTTGTTCTAAACTTTTTAACACACCGGTATTTTTAAGAACTCTTTGAAAATATTGTAAAGACTCGTAATCATCATAATTAACTGAGAATAATACAGGCTTGAGCCAATCGCCTTCAACTGTAAAGGTATTGTCCTTTATAGTTATTTCAACTTCTCTTTTGTGGCTTGTTTCAATAATTTCTTCAAATTCACTTTCATAAATCGCTATAGGTGGTAATTCTGAAAGTTTTTGAACTATTTTTGACATTAATTTGTCAATTCCTTGTCTTGTTGCTGCTGAAATAAGGTAGAATTCATAGCCCAAGTCAGAAACGAAATCTTTAAATTTCTTTATTTCATGTTCATCATTTGCTATATCAGATTTGTTTCCAACAACAATTTGAGGGCGAGTTGATAAATTTGGACTATAACTTTTAAGTTCAGCATTAATAATATTAAAGTCATCAATTGGGTTTCTTCCTTCGCTTTCTGAAATATCAATTATATGCACTAAAAGTCTACATCTATCAATATGTCTTAAAAACTTATGTCCTAATCCCAAACCCTCACTTGCACCTTCAATTATTCCCGGAATATCGGCTAATACAAATGAATTACCTTGGCTGATTCGAACTACTCCTAAATTTGGTGATAAAGTTGTGAAATGATAATTGGCGATTTTTGGCTTTGCAGAACTAACTATTGAAAGAAAAGTTGATTTACCTACATTGGGAAAACCTAAAAGACCAACATCGGCAATTAATTTAAGTTCTAATATAATTTCTTTTCCCTCGCAAATCATTCCACTTTTTGCAAATCGCGGAATTTGACGAGTTGCAGTTGCAAAATGAGAATTTCCCCAGCCACCTCTGCCACCTTTTGCAACAATATGAGGAAGCTCGTCAGAAATATCAAGTATTATTTTTTCGCTTTTAGCATCTTTAATTAATGTTCCCATTGGAACTTTTATAATTAAGTCTAGGGCAGATTTTCCAGACATATTTTTAGATTTTCCGTCCTCACCGTTTTGTGCTTCAAATTTCTTTTTATATCTAAAATCAATTAAGGTATTTAAATTGCTATCGCCAATAAATATTATATTTCCGCCTTTTCCACCATCGCCACCATTCGGACCGCCTGCATTTATATATTTCTCTCTATGAAAGGACACGGCTCCATTTCCGCCATTTCCAGCTTTTATATTAATTTTTACTACATCAACAAACATTATGAAACCTCCTCACATATATTATTAACATTTAAGAGAAAAAAATCTCAGATAATTTTCTGAGATTTTTTAAAAATCAAAACTATTGTGCGATACTATATATACTAACTTTCTTTCTATCCTTGCCAACTCTTTCAAATTTAACTTTGCCATCTAAAAGAGCAAAAAGAGTATCATCAGAGCCTTTTCCAACATTATTGCCCGGATGAATTTTTGTTCCTCTTTGTCTAACTAAAATGTTGCCAGCTAAAACGAATTGACCATCGGCTCTTTTGGTTCCTAATCTTTGAGCCGCTGAATCTCTGCCGTTTTTAGTTGAACCAACACCTTTTTTATGAGCAAAAAATTGCAATGATATCTTTAACATAACTAAACCTCCGTAACTTTAATTTTTAAATTGTCAGGGTAATCTTGTTGTATGTTTTTCAAATGAATTAAAAGCCCTTTTAAAATAATATTTTGCAAAGTATTTTTATTATTATCTGTATCCATTAATTCAAGTGAAATAATTGATTTTTTTTCATCTACATTTAATTTTACATTAATTTCTGCAATTTCAGTAATTGTGTTTATAGCCATTTGAACTGCTGAAGTAACTGCGGAACAAACTATATCTTTGCCACTTTGTTCATAACCGCTATGATTTTTAACTATAAAACCTGCAAAAATTTCGCCTTTTTTAAAAAATTCTACATTTATCATAACTTTTAAGCCTTAATAGCTGAAATTTGAACCTTTGTATATGCTTGTCTATGTCCCATGCGTTTTTTATAACTTTTTTTAGCTTTAAACTTAAAAACCATAATTTTCTTGTCTTTGCCACTTTTAATGACATTTGCTTCAACAGATACACCATCAACAAATGGAGTTCCAACAGTTAAACCATTATCATTTGAAATTGCTAATACTTTATCAAAAGTAACAGTATCTCCATCTTGGGAATTTAACTTTTCAATAAACAAAACATCTTCTTCTTGTACTTTGTATTGTTTTCCGCCTGTTTCTATAACAGCATACATAACAAAGCACCTCTCTTTCAATTAAACTCGCTAAGCAAGGTATGGTCTCCCAATTTAAAACCTTTTATTACGCGGCTTGTGTATTATACCATAGTAAATATATCTTGTCAATTATTTTTGTAAAAATGGTTCGTGTCATTAATTGCTTGAATTGAAATTTCAAATGCAACGAAATAAAAAATTTTTTATGTTAGTTGAATTTAGTAATCATATTTGTTATAATAACTAATATATTTGGTTTAAGGAGTGAATTTTAATATGCCTATAAAGATTAATGACGCTTTACCTGCAAAAACAATTCTTGAAAATGAGAACATATTTGTTATGACAGAAAATGTTGCTCTTCATCAAGATGTCCGACCTTTAAATATTTTAATTCTCAATCTTATGCCAAATAAAATTGCAACTGAGGTTCAAATTCTCAGAATGCTTGGCAATACTCCTTTGCAAGTTGAAATTGACCTTATGCAAACTCGCACCTACACTTCTAAAAACACTTCCGCTGAGCATTTATTAAATTTTTATTCATATTTTGAAGATATTAAACACAAAAAATATGATGGAATGATAATTACAGGTGCCCCCATAGAAAATTTGGAATTTAACGAGGTTGACTATTGGGATGAACTTTGTGAAATTATGGAATGGTCTTTGCACAATGTTCAATCTACCTTACATATTTGCTGGGCTGCTCAAGCAGGACTTTTCTATCATTTTGATATAAATAAATACCCTTTAAAAGATAAGCTTTCTGGAATTTATAATCATTATATTACCGACCCATTTCATAAGTTGCTTCGTGGTTTTGATGATGAATTTTATGCTCCCCATTCAAGATATACGGAAGTTCGAAAGCAAGATATCAAAAAGCATAGCCAACTTGAAATTCTATCATATTCTGATTTAGCAGGTGTTTATATAGTTGCAAACAAAAACGGAAGGCAGTTTTTTGTTACAGGACATAGTGAATACGATAGAGATTCGCTTGCAGGGGAATATTTTAGAGATACTTTAAAAGGTTTAAATGAAATAATTCCTTATAATTATTTTAAAGATGACAATCCTGCCACTATTCCGCAACTTAAATGGAGAAGCCATTCAAGTCTTTTATATAGTAATTGGCTTAACTATTTTGTATATCAAACAACACCATATAATATTGAAGAAATTAAATAATATTATTATTCGTAAGAGGAGTGAAATTTTTCGCTCCTTTTTTTATACTCTTTTTCACTCATAGTCCTTCTTTTTCATAATATATATTAGGTTTAATATATTTTGCTTTATATGCGAAATGGAGGTTGCTATGCAAAAAAAATATTCTTTTACTATTATTGGCGGAGATTTAAGGTTTGTTCATTTAGCAAAACTATTATTAGATGAAAGTTTTGTAGTAAATACAATTGGTTTTGATAAAAATACTGAACAAAGCATACAATTAATTAATCAAAATGACATTAATTATGCAATAAAAAATAGTGATATTATTATTTTGCCATTGCCATTTTCTACTGATGAAATAACTATTAATGCTCCGCTTTCAAATAACACAATCTACTTAAAAGATATCTATGAAAATATTTTGCCTCATCAATTGGTTTTAGGTGGACGATTAAATGAAAAGGCTTATAACGAAGCAGGAAGACATGGATTTAAAATTATTGATTACTTTGAAAGAGAGGAATTGGCAGTTTTAAATGCAATTCCAACCGCTGAGGGTGCATTGCAAATTGCAATGGAGGAATTGCCTATTACAATTCACAATTCCAATTGTTTAATTACCGGTTTTGGCAGAATAAGCAAATTATTGGCAAAAAATCTTAGTTCCTTAGGGGCTAAAGTTACTATTTGTGCAAGAAAGCACTCTGATATTGCGTGGACAAAAGTTTATTCTTATAACTCAACTAATTTTTTAAATTTCAATGAAGTTTTAAATAAATTTGATATTATTTTTAATACAGTTCCTTCCTTAATCTTTTCAGAAAAAGAATTATTAAACATTAAAGACGAAACTTTAATAATTGATTTAGCTTCAAAACCCGGTGGAGTTGATTTGATTTGTGCCGGAAAACTTTCAAAAAAAGTAATATGGGCTTTATCATTGCCGGGAAAGGTAGCACCTTTTACATCTGGAGAAATAATTAAAGAGACAATAATGAATATGATAAGCGAGGAGGTAACATAGTGGAAAATAACATCACGATAGGATATGCAATTTGCGGTTCCTTTTGCACCTTTTCGCAGATTATTCCCGAAATAATTAATTTAAAAAAGAGCGGATATGATATACTTCCGATAATGTCTAATTCGGCTTATTCAACTGATACGAGATTTGGAAAAGCAAGTGATTTTATAACAAAAATAGAAGAAATAACTGAAAATCAAATAATTCATACCATTGTTGGGGCTGAGCCAATTGGACCAAAAGCATTATTAGATGCATTAATTATTGCCCCCTGCACAGGAAATACAATAGCAAAATTAGCACTCGGAATTGCCGACACTTCTGTAACTATGGCGGCAAAGGCACATCTTAGAAATTCAAGACCTTTAATAATAGCAGTTTCAACTAATGACGCTTTAGGTGCAAATGCTAAAAATATTGGGCTTTTGCAAAACTCAAAAAATATATATTTTGTTCCATATAGACAAGATAATGCAGATAAAAAACCCACATCATTAGTTTCAAATATGAATTTAATAGAGAAAACTTTAGAATTAGCACTAAAAGGAATACAAATTCAGCCGATGATAATACAATAATACATTTAAATATATAAAAGAGATTCTTCGGGGTTTATCCCTCAGAATGACAGCAAAACTTATTGTCATTCTGAGTGAAACGAAGAATCTCTTTGATTTATTTATTTTTTTTGCTATATATCATTCCTCACAATATCCTCATAAGTTTCTCTTTTTAATACTACTTTTGAAACTCCATTGTTGACAAAGATTACCGGAGGTTTTGGAATTCTGTTATAATTTGAGGACATTGAATAATTATAAGCACCTGTTGCCAAAACTGCTAAAATATCGCCCTTCCCAGCTTTTTGCAAAGGCATATTTTCACCTATTAAGTCGCCACTTTCACAGCATTTCCCTGCAATTGTGAAATTTTCTGTTTGCTCTTGATTGGCTTTGTTTGCTATTACCATTGAATATTTTGATTTATACAGTGCATATCTTGGATTGTCGGGCATTCCACCGTCTATTGAAACATAGGTTCTATAACCTTTAATTTCTTTTATTGAGCCTATTGTATAAAGAGTAATACCGGCGGAGGCTACTATACTTCTGCCCGGCTCCATTACAATAAATGGGACTAAAATCCCATTGTTTTTGCAAAATTCTTTTATTACTTTTGAAACTATTTTTATATTGCTATCATAAGCAACAGGGTCATCATTTTCGGTATATTTTATTCCATAACCGCCACCTAAATTAAGCTCTTTTACTTCAATATTTAACTCATCTTTTAGTTTTTTTGCAAATGTAAGCATTACAGTTGCCGCTAATTCAAAAGGAGCAATATCAAAAATTTGAGAACCAATATGACAATGAATTCCAATAAATTCTACATTTTTAAAATCTAAGGTCTTTTTTATAATTTCAAAAGCCTCGCCATTTTCTAATGCTACACCAAATTTGCTGTCAATTTGCCCTGTTTTAACAAAATCGTGTGTATGAGCATCAATACCCGGTTTTATTCTAAAAGAGATTTTTACTTTCTTATTTTCATTAGATGCTATTTCATTTAACATTTTTAGCTCTTCATAATTGTCTACAACTATTCTGCCTACATTATTTTTAACTGCAAACGAAAGTTCATCATAGGTTTTATTATTTCCGTGAAAATAAATTTTCCCAGTAGGGAAATTCGCCTTTAATGCAGTGTAAAGTTCTCCACCAGACACTACATCAATTCCCATTCCCTCTTGATTAACAATTTTACACATAGCAACTGTGCAAAAGGCTTTGCTTGCATATAAAGCCAATGCGTTTTGCCCATAAAATTCTTTTAAGGCATTGACATATATGCCACAATTTTTTCTTATTAATGCTTCGTCCATAACATATAAAGGTGTTCCATACTCTTTTGCAAGTTTAATAGTATCGCACCCGCCAATAGTTAAGTTGCCTTTTTCGTTTATATTAAGGCATTCAGATACAAACATTTTTCTTTCCCTTTCTCTATCTAACAAAATTTATTAAACTTCCTACACTTTCAATTAATATTTCAACATTGTCGCCACTATTTAACTTGCCTATTCCGCTTGGAGTTCCTGTTGAAACAATATCTCCTGCTTCTAATGTCATACATTCTGAAATGAATTCTAATAGATGTGGGACATCAAAAATAAATTGGTTTGTATTAGATTGTTGAACAACTTTTCCATTTAAAATAGTCTTAATTTCAAGAGAAAATGGCAAAGGCTCATCGTTTATTATTGGACCAAATGGACAAAATGTATCAAAACTTTTTGCCCTTGTCCACTGACCGTCTTGATTTTGCAAATCCCTCGCCGTAACATCATTTAAGCAAGTATATCCTAAAATATAGTCCTTATAATCTTTTGCTTTTACATTTTTTGCTCTCTTTTTTATTACAAATGCAAGTTCTCCCTCATAGTCCACTCTTTTTGACTGCTTTGGCATAATAATTTCTTGGTTAGGATTTAATACTGAACTATTGGGCTTAATAAATAAAATTGGATTTTTTGGAACATCTAATTTTAATTCCCTCGCATGGTCTTTATAATTTAAACCAACACACACAATTTTTGAAGGTAAAACAGGAGCTAATATTTTCACATCTTTTATGTTTAATTTCTTATTTGTAATCTTATAATCATCCCAGAATTCACCTTTAATTATAGTAATTTCATCATCTTTTAACAAACCATTATAGGTTATATTATCATTTTTAATTCTTATGAATTTCATTTTCTTCCACCTTTGCTTTTAAAATATCCCATAGATTATTAACACCATCTCCTTTAACAGATGAAAAAGGAATTATAAGTGAATCATCTTTTATTAAAAGTTCTTTTTTCATTTCTTGCTTTCTGTTTATTAATTGATTATTGGAAAGCTTATCGCATTTAGTAAGAGTTATTACAAAATCAATTCCCATATTAATTAAATAATTATACATAATAAAATCATCATTTGATGGTTTATGCCTAATATCTAATAATAAAATTACCAAACTAATATTTTCGCAAATTGAAAAATAACCATCAATTAATAAACTCCACCGTTTTTGCTCTTCTTTTGATACCTTAGCAAATCCATATCCCGGCAAATCGGTAAAATACAGTTTATTATCAATATTGTAATAGTTTATACACGCAGTTTTGCCCGGTGATGAACTAATTCTTGCGATGCTTTTTCTATTTAATAACTTATTTATCATTGATGACTTTCCAACATTAGACCGTCCAACAAAAACTATTTCAGGTAATACAAGTTCCGGCAACTTATTATAGTCATAAACTGAGGTTAAAAATTCGGCATTATTAATGTTCATCTTTTCCATCCTTAATGTGTTATATAAGATGTAATATTATCTGCAAGTGGAATATTTAATGTTTGGTTATCATCTTGAGTTTTGCTTTGCGGTTTTTTACTAAAAATAATAGCATTTTCTAAAACTTTATCCATATCGTCAACAGCAATAAAATTTATTGCTTTTTTTACTACATCCTCAACCTTTTCTAAATCACTAACATTATCAGTTGGAATTAATATAGTCTTGATACCTGCTTTAAATGCCGCCATAGTTTTTTCTCTTAGTCCACCAATGGGTAGCACTCTGCCTCGCAAAGTAATTTCACCGGTCATTGCAATATCACCTCTAACAGGATTTCCGGTAAGTTCTGAAACAATTGCTGTAGCAATGGTAATTCCTGCTGAAGGACCGTCTTTTGGAACAGCACCCTCAGGAACATGAATGTGTATGTCCTTATTTTTATAAAAATCTTTATCTATTCCTAAAATTTCTGTTCTGCTTCTTATGTATGAAATTGCCGCCTTTGCGGATTCCTTCATAACATCTCCTAATGAGCCCGTTAACTCAATTTTACCCGTTCCTTCCATTGCGTTAACTTCAATACTAAGCATTTCTCCTCCAACACTTGTCCATGCTAAGCCTGTAACAATTCCTATTTGAGGAATTAATGAAAGTTCGTCTTTCTTATATTTCTTTGATCCTAAGAAACTTTCAATATTTAGTTTATCAATTGTAATTTTATTTATTTTTTGCGATACCATTTTCTTTGCGACTTTTCGGCAAAGAGAAGCAATTTCTCTTTCGAGGGTTCTAACTCCCGCTTCCTTAGTCCAGCCATTAATTAATTCATTTAATGCTTCATCTGTTATTTTTAAAGAGTTTTTATTTAAACCGTGTCTTTTAAACTGTTTAGGAATTAAATGTCTTTTTGCTATTTCCATTTTTTCGTGAGCAGTATAACTTGTTATTTCAATTTTTTCCATTCTATCAAGTAATGGTCTTGGAATTGTATCAGTCATATTTGCGGTTGTTATAAATAAAACATCGCTCAAATCAAAAGGTAATTCAATAAAATGGTCTCTAAATGCTTTGTTTTGCTCGGGGTCTAAAACCTCAAGTAAAGCCGAAGAAGGGTCGCCTTTAAAATCATTACCTAACTTGTCTATTTCGTCAAGAACTATTACTGGGTTTTTAGTTCCCGCTTGTTTAATTCCGTTAATTATTCTGCCAGCCATTGCACCTATGTAAGTTTTTCTATGACCTCTAATCTCTGCTTCATCTCTAATTCCTCCTAAAGAAATTCTTGCGAATTTTCTTCCAAGTGCTTTTGCCACTGAGCAAGCAATTGATGTTTTGCCAACTCCAGGAGGACCAACTAAACAAATAATTTGCCCTTTAACTTTGTTAGATAAGATGCGAACGGCTAAATATTCTAATATTCTTTCTTTTACCATAATTAGCCCATAATGGTCCGCATTAAGAATTTTCTCAGCTTTTTCCAAATTAATGTTTTCTTTAGAATATTTATTCCAAGGTAATTCCAAACACATATCAAGATAATTTCTAATAACTGTTCCCTCGTGAGAGCCATAGGGCAATTTTGCAAGTCTATTAGTCTCCTTTGTTAATTTTTCTTCAATAATAGTCTCTAAATTTAATTTATAAATTTTCTCAAAATATTCATCTGCTTCACTTGCACAAGAATCAAATTCGCCTAATTCACCTTGAATTGTTTTAATTTGCTCTCTCAAATAGTATTCCCTTTGATTTTTGTCAATTCTTCCTTTAACCTTTTCGTTAATTTCTCTATCAAGTGACAAAATTTCAATTTCACGAGATAAAACAAGCAATAAATTTTCTAATCTTTTTAAAGGTTCTACTGTTTCTAATATTAATTGCTTATCTTGATATTTAATTAAAATATTTGCAGTAATATAATCTGCTAATTGACCAGCATTTGTTGCAGTTAAAATATTCATTACAACCTCAGAAGGCATTTTAGGAATAAAAGAACAATACTCATCAAACATCTCCTGAGCATTTCTTATTAAGGTTTCTGCTTTTATATCATTGGTTGGATTAATAGTTTCTATCTCATTAATCTTTGCTTCATAGTATGGAGTTTCACTTATCCACTCAACTCGAATTGCCCGCGAAAGACATTCTACTAATAATTTTATACTTTCATTTGGCATTTTTAATATTTGTTTGATTTTAACTATTGTTCCCATTTTATATAAGTTTACTGGTTTTGGCTCATCATCACGAATATCCTTTTGAGCAACTAAAAAAACAATTTGGTCAGTTTTCATTGCTGTTTCGATTGCTTTAATTGACACCTTTCTTCCAACATCAAAATGTAAATGTGTCCCAGGTATTGCCACTAAACCTCTTAGAGGAATAACTGGTAAAATTAATAACTTGTTTTTATTGTTTGTTTCATTCATAAGTTTCATCCTTTATAAGAAATACTATTTACATTGAGGACGGATAAAACCGTCCTCAATATTTTAATTTATGCTATTGTTTTATTTTTTTTGCTTAGCTCCTCATACACTATTTTTGGAGGTGCATTATTCAAGATACATTCCTTAGATATTATAACCCTCTTAATGTTGTTTTTTGATGGAATATCAAACATAATTGGCAACAAAAATTTTTCAATAACTGCTCTTAATCCTCTTGCCCCTGTATTCCTATTAACAGAAATATTTGCTATTTCCTCTAAAGCATTATCTTCAAATTCAAGTTCAATTCCATCTAATGAAAACAACCTAATATACTGTTTAACTATAGAATTTTTTGGTTTAGTTAAAATTTCAATAAGTGCCTCTTTATCAAGATTATCTACGGCAGAAATAATTGGTAACCGTCCAACAAGTTCAGGAATTAAGCCAAATTTAATTAAGTCATAAGGTTCTACTATTGAATAAAAGCCACTGTCAATTTTCTCTCTTTTAGTTTTAATTTGAGCATTAAATCCTAATGAAGAAATTGTTAGTCTTTTTTCAACATTTTTTTCTATTCCATCAAAAGCTCCACCACAAATAAATAAAATGTTTTTTGTGTCAAGCTGTAAAAACTCTTGATGTGGATGCTTTCTTCCTCCTTGAGGTGGAACATTTGCAGTTGTGCCTTCAAGAATTTTTAAAAGTGCTTGCTGCACTCCCTCTCCGCTTACATCTCTCGTGATTGAAGGATTTTCGGATTTTCTTGCTATTTTGTCAATTTCATCAATATAAATAATTCCCTTTGCGGCAACATCCAAATCATAATCGGCAGCTTGAATTAAACGAAGCAATATGTTTTCTACATCTTCGCCAACATAACCTGCTTCTGTTAAAGTTGTAGCATCAGCTATTGCAAATGGAACATTTAATATTTTTGCAAGTATTTGTGCAAGTAAAGTCTTACCACAGCCTGTTGGTCCCAATAAAAGAACATTGCTTTTTTGAAGTTCAACATCATCTTTCACTGATGAATTAATTCTCTTATAATGATTATAAACGGCTACAGATAAAACTTTTTTTGCACTGTCCTGTCCAATAATATACTCATCTAATTTTTCCTTTATTTCAGAAGGCTTGAGTAATAAAGGTTGCTTTTCATTTTTAATTTTATTTTTTTTCTTGTTATTTGATTCTCCATATTCAAGAATAGTTTGGCATACTTCAACACATTCATTGCAAATATAAGCTCCATCACCTGAAATTATTCTTTCAACTTGATTTGGTAGCTTTCCGCAAAATGAACAACTAATCTCAAAATCTCCATTGTTTTTTTTAGCCATAATAACCTCCACAACATAGAATATTTTAACTACCTACATTAATACTATTTATCTTTTAGATATAACTTTGTCTATTAAGCCATATTCATTGGCTTGCTCTGAAGACATAAAATTATCTCTTTCAGTATCTTTTTCAATAATTTCAAGGGGTTTGCCAGTTATAGCTGATAAAATACGGTTAATTTTATCACGAATTTTAATAATTCTATCGGCATGAATTTTAATGTCTGTTGCTTGTCCTGTTGTGCCACCCAAAGGCTGATGTATCATTATTTCGCTATTTGGAAGAGCAAATCTTTTTCCCTTTGCTCCAGCGGCTAATAAAAATGCACCCATACTAGCAGCCATTCCAACACAAATAGTTGAAACATCCGGTTTAATATATTGCATTGTATCATAGATAGCCATACCACTGGAAATCGAACCTCCATGGCTATTAATATACAAATGGATATCTTTTTCAGGGTCCTGAGATTCTAAATATAACATTTGTGCAACAACAAGACTTGCAGTAACATCATTTACCTCATCAGATAGAAATATAATTCTATCATTTAAAAGTCTTGAAAAAATGTCATAAGAACGTTCTCCTCTGTTTGTTTGCTCAATTACTATTGGAACTAAACTCATTTTTGTCAACTCCTTAAAAACATAATATAAGTATTATCTTTAATAATAAATTTTATTCTTTAGCCGTTGTCTTTTCTGTTGCTTTTTTAGTTGTGGTCTTTTTATTTGTTGTCTTTTTGCTTTTATCTGCAACTGTTTGGATATTATCTATTTTCTTTTCTTCTGCCATAGTTATTATTGCTGAATTTTTTACTAATGCAATAGCTTTTTGAACGGCTATATCCTTAGAGATTTCAATTAATGGAATATATGTTTTAATTTTATCTAATTCCATTTTATACATTTCGGCAATCTTTTTATATTCTTCATCAATTTCCTCTTGACTAATAATAATCTTTTCAAGTTCAGTTATCTTTTCAAGAGCTAATCTTGTTTTAACTTGGCTTTCTGCTTGTGGCTTGAACATTTTTCTAAAGCTTTCAATATCTGATTTTGTATAAGAAAGATATGTTGCTAAATCAAGACCTTGAGAACGCAATTTTTGTTCATAATCCGAAACAAAGTTATCCAATTGTTTTTCCACCATAACTTCTGGAATATTCACCTTCATATCTTTAATTAAAATTTCAATTATCTTCCCTTCGGTTTCAGTATCATTTCTTTTTTCCTTTTGCTCTAACAATGTAGTCCTTAATGAATTTTTATATTCCTCAAAAGTATCAAATTCACTAATATCCTTAGCAAATTCATCATCAAATATAGGAAACTCATTAAATTTAATTTCGTTTATTTTAACTTTAAATATTGCTGACTTTCCTTTTAACTCTTCTGATTTATATTCTTCTGGAAAGGTAACATTAACCTCAACATTATCCCCTATATTTTTTCCAACTAATTGTTCTTCAAATCCAGGTATGAATTGATTTGAACCTAATTTCAGAGAATGATTTTCACCTTTTCCGCCTTCAAATACAACTCCATCAATAAATCCTTCGTAATCAATAATTGTTACATCACCAATTTGAGATGGTCTATCACTAACTGAAACTAATCTAACATATTTATTTTTAACATTTTCTAATTCTACATCTATTTCCTCATCTGATATATTAGTAATAACCTTATCAACTTTTATCCCCTTATAGGTGCCTAATTCAACCTCTGGCTTCACGGTAACCTTTGCTTTAAAGGTAAAACCTTCTTTTTCAACTTTAATAATTTCAATATCAGCCTTATCAACTGGCTCAATCTTTTCCTCTTCTATGGCTTTTTCATATGCTTGAGGGTAAAGTAAGTTAACAGCATCCTCAAAAAACACTCCTTCTCCAAACATTCTTTCAACAATTTTTCTAGGAGCCTTTCCTCTTCTAAATCCTTGAACATTCATTTTGCCTACATTTTTTTTGTAGGATTTTTCAAGTGCAACTTCAAACTCATCAGCTAATACTTCAATTTCAAGTTCAATAATATTTTCCTCTAACTTTTTTATGCCTTTTAAACTCATTAACTTTCCTCCATTAAATAATTTTATTTTTAGTCAATTGCGAAACTCAAAAAACCTTGATTTTATGCGGTTTTTTAGTCTAA
>CAZFQD010000057.1:0-13459 GCA_964520885.1 uncultured Oscillospiraceae bacterium
TGCTCTCACTAATCCAAATAACAACAATATGCTTCCTGATGCACCGACTATCATAAATATGCTTTCACCGTCAAGCTTCAGTTTTTGCTTTTTCAAAATGAACATTTGCACATCATTAACAATCATTCTAAGTATTTGAATAAAAATACTTCCTCTTCCTGTTACAAATGCCACAACCGAACTCATAATAATTCCACCTGCAACCAAACTTGTAATACCAGAAAAAACTCTTTCGCAAAAAAGTGTTAAAGCACAGGCAAAGCACATATATGGCAAAAAAATTTCTCCACCAGATTTGCTTTTATTTATTATGTCAAACGGCATTTTAACTATTGATGTAACGACTTTTATTGGGTTGCCACCCCTCCTAAAAAATGAAATCAGCATAGGAATAATTGCACCGAACATAGTCCATAAAAGTGTTGAGCTTACTAAACTACCCTTTACATTAAGTATATTATTTCCAAGCCAAGTATCCGGATTAAAGCCTTGATTTATAAACACAAGTAAATATGTGTGGAGTAACCATCCAAAAACACCAAAAGCAATTGTCATTGGCAATGCTTTTAATAGACGCTCTGGTATCTTTTTGCCAATGTATTTGAGCAGTTCCAATGTGTTTTTAGGATATTGCACTTGCTTTGTTTGGTCATTATTCATTGTCTATCCCTCCCTTATTTATTCTTATTAGCCCTTTTCGTGTGCCAACCCAAATATTATTGCTCTCATCCTCCCTTATAACTTTAACCTCATCATTTGAAAGACCATTTTTTTTGGTTAATTTAATAATTTTATTTTCAGACATCACAGCAAGTCCATCGTATTCAGAGCCAAACCAAAGTCTATTATTACTGTCCTCAAACAGTGAACGAACTTTCTCTCCTGCAAGCCCATCTTTTTTTGTTATGGTGCCGTTTTTTACCCATTTATCAGATTGAAATACAAATCGTGTGGCTCCACCTTTATTATATAATCCACCACCTGCAATAATGCTTTTATCTTGTCTTTCTATAATTGCATTTATATTTGCGTGTAAAAGTGCGTCATTTGTGGTGAAATATTGCCATTTTTCATTATACAGCACACTTATGCCCCCACGAGGTGCAACATAGGAACCAAACCACATACCATCCGCACTATCTTGCATAATAACATTCACCATATTGTCAAGCAGACCATCTTTTTTGGTATAGGTTTTTATTTTTTCGCCGTCAAAAACTGCCACACCGCCCCAAGTTCCAACCCAAAGCCGTTTATCCTTATCAAGAATTATGGCGTTTACTCTATTGTCGGGCAAACCTTCCTTTACAGTATAGTTTATAGTTTTTTCGCCAATATATGTTAGTCCATCATCGCTACCGAGCCATAGGCCACCATCAACTGCAAGTACTGCACGGATAAATTTATAATCGCCTACATTTTTAGCAGTAAAACTTTTCATATCTATTTCAAAAAGTCCCGACGCTCCACCTGCCCATAAGGTGTCCCCATCAATTGAAATGGTGCATATATCCTTATCTGGCAATAGAACATCAAACCCATCTCTTTTCATATTGCTTGCAAAATTGCTTTTTAAATCAGAAATTACATAATACAAAAGCCCTAAAATAATTAGAATAACTAAAATAATCAGAATAATTTTTACTATTTTTCTATTCATTTTTTTCCCCTTTTAACAGCAAAAATAAAAGTAATAATATCAGTAGCATAACAACAAGCATAAAAAGACACAAAACTGCAACAATTTCTGATGCTCCATAATGTAGATAATTATATATTTTTATAGTGAGTGTTTGATATCCGGGTGGTGTTACAAGTAAAGTTACTCCGAATTCCCCCATAGAAAGTGCAAATACAATTAATATACCAGCTAAACATTCCTTCCAAATAAGCTGTGCCATACACTTAAAAAATCTAAACAAACCCGGGTAATGAAGTGCCATATTTTCAATCAAAGCCTTATCAAGCCTTGAAATGGCAACAGTTAATATTACCGCTTCAACAAATGCAAATCTTGATATTAGTGCAATAGCTGGCATAATCGGGCTCCTATAAACAAAACTTAATAATGGTGTGTTCCACATTTTAATTAAGGATAATCCGGCAATTGGTGAAGAGATAATAAACGGTAATGCTGCCACCCCTAAAAACAATATTCTCGCTTTTGATTTATAAAAGGAATATGTAAAAAGCAGTGCAGGTATAAAACTAAATACAGCCGCAAGTATGCTAATAAAAGCAGAATATGAAATTTCGTTTACTGAATTTGCTAAAACAGCAATAGCACCTTTAACCCTTACAGCTTCATATGTTAAATTAAACAGCGGAACAATGGCAAAAAAGACTAAAATAACAAGTCCAAAAACTGCTGGTGTTTTTATGAATTTTTCTTTTTTAAATGGATTTATACATTTCATTGTACTAAATGAAAAATTACTTCTTGATATATAAAAACCAAACAATGCCATAATAGTGGCACAGAGTAAAAATAATGGGAATCCTGCTAAAAATACAGAATAAATGCTGTTTCCAGCACTAAAACGCGAGTATAATTCTAATACAAAAACATTTATACCGAAAACAGATGGGATTCCATAATCATTTATACTCAGAAGAAAAACAAGTAGCCCGCCAATACAAAGAGCAGGATAAAGAAAAGGGAGATAA
The DNA here is from genome assembly GCA_964520885.1 of uncultured Oscillospiraceae bacterium. Taxonomy (GTDB): domain Bacteria; phylum Bacillota; class Clostridia; order Oscillospirales; family SIG519; genus CAZFQD01. The sequence continues at coordinate 2,668 of CAZFQD010000057.1, forward strand.
ATTTTCAAAAAAGCTGTTTTCCCACCTCCATCTATCCTACACATATCAGAAAGTTCAGATGGAATACTTAGTAATGCTATAAGACAAAGACCAGCAGTAATAGGTAAATAAGAGAACGCAATAGTTAGTATCACTGCAAAAATACCATTAAAATTTAAAGCTACTCCTAAAATTTGCTCCAAAAAACTATTCAATTTATCAACAAAAAATATCCAAGATTGAGTATGTATGAAAGGTGGCAGTAAAATAAGCATTAATATTCCAAGTGCAATTTTAACAGCATATTTTTCTAAAAATACCCATACGCAAATTGCAGATAAAAGTCCAAATAATATAGTCAGCACCATTGCACCAAGATTTAAAAGCACGCTTTTAAATAATAGTAACATTCCACTTGTATAATCAATAGTAATATTGCCTTTGAAAGTAGTAGCAATGGAACCCATAAATATATATAATACCGGAGCGATAGTTAATAATATAAGTAGTACCACCGCTAACACTTTTAAGAAGTGTACACCTTTAAATAAATTGAATTTCAAGGCAGACACTCCCCTTTAATAAACAAAAATTTCAGTCATTTCCTTAGTGGCTTTTAGGAGTTTTTTATATGCCTCGTTAAAATCAACTGGCATTATCTTAATTTTTTTCGCCAAAATATCTTTTGATGCTGTAACATTTATATGTACAGGGATATGTATCCAACCGTCATCTACAAGTGCTTGCTCAGTTTCTGCTGAGAGTAAAAATTCCATAAATGCATCTGCTTGCGTAGGATGTGGTGCACCCTTTATATATGCAACGGTGTTAGGAATAACTAATGTTCCCATATCATTTTCGCCTTGGTCTAAAAATATAATATCAAGGTCCTTATTTTGTTTCATTTCAGACAAGGCGTCATCAGTATCCGTCAAGCCCATATATAACTTTTTCTGACTGACATAATCCTTAACCACACTATTGCCTTCAAGAACAGATATGCCTAAATTTTTGAGAGATGTAAAATATTCTTTTGCCTTTATTTCCCCCCAATAGGTGTATAAAGTTGCAACTTGGGTTGAGGTTGTCCCAAATATTGGATAGGCAATCCCTGTTTGCTTTATATATTGGCTATTTGCAAGCTCACTTAAAGTTTTTGGGCAGTTTTCAAGGGAGACTAATGCTTTATTGACAATTAATACTCTTGCTCGTCCACCAAAGCCATACCAGTAGCCGTCCTCATCAACAAATGAACTGGGCAGTCCCTTTGCCGAAGTAATATCGGCTCTTTCAAGAACACCCTTTTCCTTTAAATCCAATATTTTCAAAATCTCTCCGTTCCAAAAAACATCAGCTTGAGGGCAGTCTTTTTCTGCAACTAACCTATTCGCAAGTCCAACACTTTTTGATGCCTCAATATCATAAACGGCTTTAACTTTAATTCCGCTTTTCTGCTCAAAAAGCTTAAATATTTTTTCTGAATAGACTTGGTCAACTGAGGTATAAACAACAACACTTTTTATATTTCCATTGCAACCACAAAAAGATGTCAAAAAAACTAATAAGGTTAAAATAATTAACAAAATTTTTCTTTTAATAATCATAATAGCTGGTCTCCCATTATTTAATTCTATCATAGACCATACAAATGTAAAAATTGTAACACCAAAAATACCACTAAGTACTATTACAGGTTCTGTTGCAAAAATATTTTCACTTCAAAAACATAATATTTAATGATAAGATTATACCACTTAAATTTCAGCAATTTAGCTTTTACAAAATTATATCAAACATTTCCCACATTAGCAATGCTTAACTCGCATATTCTTTTATATTTAACCAATTTTCTTATTTTTGATCACACCTTCCCCCACCCCAAATTTGCAGAAATGTATTCAGTTTTGTAGAGCCTTATGTCGTATCAAATATCAATTTGCTGTCATACTTCAATAAATATAAGCCTTTGAGCAACAAAAATATAGCCACCCTAAAAAGAGCAACTATTTACACACAGCACCTTTTAATCCTTTACCAGCCTTAAATGAAGGTGCTTTAGAAGCTGATATATCAATAGCTGCACCAGTTTGAGGGTTTTTAGATTTTTAACTGTTTAATGAAGTTTTTGCAACAGAGCCTGATACATAAAGGTTAAGCTGGCATATCAACTATAACCGAAGAGGTTATTTTGATAAATCAGCTTTTTGGTATTGCGTAAAATATTGGTGTCAAAGATATAGCTTTGCGGTTTTGCTAATTGAGAGAATTATTTGCAGCAGAACCGTAAATTTAAGGGGTTGAGTTTGGCAGAAGCTAAACTTCTGATTGTTCAATAGAGTTTGTTTTACACATAAATATTCCTCAATTCTTTTTTATTCTAAATCATCTCTCGTAATTTCTCCAAAATTTCAACCATTGCCAAAGTGTCTAATTTACAATATTCAAGAAGAGCTTTTCGCATTTCAAATCTTTCATCTTCTGGTAAATTAATTAAATTGGCGTAAACATTCATAGCTTCACCACCATTGTGAACCAAACTTAAATTATCGTAAGATAAATCTTTATCATTAGGAAACATAGCAGGCAAGCTGTTCTTTATCTATTTCAGTATCAATAAAAGAAATAATTCTTGTTGCTTGCTTCATTTTAGCTTTTTCTAAAAGATTTCTAACAAAACGACCATTCCCAAAATCTTCTTGCTTCTCAACCTTTTCAAAAATAGAATGAGCCTTTTCTAAGGCGTTTTCTTCAATAGTTAATCCCTTATTTTTCACCATTAACTTTAATATTTCTGATAATTCATTAGAACAATAATCAGGGAAGTTAATATTAAAAGCTATTCTGTTAATAAGCTTAGCATAAATTGCAACCTTAATATTTCATCAAATTGTTTGTTAGCATAAGCATTTTCTATTTGCTTTGAAAATTCATTATACTCAACAGTTCCCAAAAAACTATTTATTTTTGAAACTTGGTGTTTCACTAATTCCACCACGGAATTATGATTAATTTCCCCATCTATATAAAACAAATCTGTTTGCGAAATATATTTTTCAAACGGATCTCTGTTTTTTATGATATAGTGTTGAATTTCTTTTTGAAGGTTTTTTTTCATCGTTTTCATCCTTTCATTTTACAACCAATTATAGTATTAAGGGTTCTATGGCTTAGTTCTCAACAATTGAACCACTATTCCTTATAAAAGGTGATTATTCAAGGATATTATTTATTCACTTTTTCTAACTAAATTTTCTAATTGCCGATTTTACTACCTGTTCTTCAAATGATTTGTCACCGAATTTACTCGTGACATTAATAGTTACCCCTCCTATTTTATATTCGCTTTTAACTGTGTTCCTATCGTGCGATGTTGATTTTAATAGTTTACTATTTATAATATAAATCCACCCCTTTCATTCTCTTTTATCTTCCTGAATAATCGCTTAAGTGTATCATATCTTTGCATTAAAAAGACAATCGAATTGCCAAAAAGTTTACCGCTTACTATTTGTTTTTGAAATAACCGTTTCCGTTTTCTCTTGTTATTTTAAAAACACTTGATATTTTGAAATAAACAGTGTATACTAATGATATTATTTCAAGATTGGAGTGTTTAGTTTATGAATCGTGCTGGCACATATAAGACTAATTTGACTGGCGAGCTTAAGTTTAAATCTTTTTGCCCAAATCCTCTTCCACCAAAACCCGACATTCAATATGAAGAAGCGTTAAGCAATCTGCTTGTAAAAGCCAATAGCTCGGTTGCAAAGCTTGATGCTATTTCAAAAAGATTACCAAGCGTACCCTTATTTGTTTCAATGTATGTTAGAAAGGAATCTTTGCTTTCTTCCCAAATCGAGGGAACTCAAGCAACCTTAAACGACATTTTAGATCCGAATATTAAAGAAAATATCAATCAAAATGTTTCTGATGTTATAAACTATATAAAAGCTGCCAATTTTGCAACTGAGAGATTAAATACTTTGCCACTTTGTAATAGGTTACTACTTGAAACCCACAAAGTATTAATGCAAGATGTTCGTGGTAGTGAAAAAAATCCGGGTGAATTTCGCAGAAGCCAAAATTGGATAGGTCCTTCAGGGAGCACGCTAAAAACCGCAAGATATATTCCGCCCTCGACTACGGATATGGATACCGCTATGTCTGACCTTGAAAAGTATATCAACGAGGAAGCTCAAACTGACCCGCTTATTAAAATTGCCCTTATCCATTATCAGTTTGAAACTATCCATCCTTTTTTAGATGGTAACGGACGAATTGGCAGGCTAATGGTTAATCTATTTTTAAAAGAAAATAACATGCTTTCATACCCTACCCTTTATATCTCATATTATTTGAAACGTAATCGTATCGAATATTATGACCGTTTAACCGAGGTCAGAGAAAAAGGCAACTTTGAGCAGTGGATTAAGTTTTTCTTGCTGGGCATTTATGAATCTGCTGAGGATTCGATTGAGTCTATTGATAAGCTAACAGAACTTCACGATAAGAACATTTCTCTTGTAAAAGAAAATGACACAGCCTCAAAGGTTGCATCAAAAGTATTTGACTATTTAGAAAATACGCCTATTATTGATGTCAAAAAAACTGCAACTGCTCTTGATATATCCTATAATACCGCCCAGAGCGTAATCAAAAAGTTTATGCAGCTTGGAATTTTAGAACAAGTCGGTGACAATCAAAGAGGGCGCCACTTTGCTTACGAGGATTATCTTCGTATTCTACGCAAAGACACCTAAAATCTAAGCTCTTGCAAAAAATGATAGTATAGAGCTAATCAAATCTCTATACTATCATTTTTCAATTCCGAATCATCATCAGCATATCGTTTATTAAACTTTTTCCTTCCAATAATAATCGTTCTGTTTGTTGGAATGTCGCCACGTACTAAAGTTCTCTTTAATTCTGCTATATCATCATATGTCAATTCACCAAAAGTAGATACCTCTTTTTGTCTTGCCTCACCTCCACCACAGTTGCTCACAATTCCTTATTTTCAAATTAGTTTTTTATACAATTTACACTTTGCCTTTTGAAAATGCACCGCTACTCAAAAAAATGCACCGCTACCTCTAAAAATGCACCGCTCGCTGAAATTTTTAGAGGTAGCGGTGCACAATATAACGATAGGGTGCAAAAACATTCAAAAAAAGACTTCAAAAAACAAAAAAAATCACCCTTGAAACGCTGTAAAACCGCCCCAATCAAGGGTTTTTCATTGTATCAAAAAGTGAGTTCTTTTATGGCTGCGGGACTAGGATTTGAACCCAGACAAACAGAGTCAGAGTCTGTTGTGCTACCATTACACAATCCCGCAAAATATTAGGCATTAATAATTATACCCTTTTTTCCTTTTAAGTCAATACAAAATCAATTATTTTACTTATTTTACTTATTTATCTTCAATTATTTTACTTATTTATCTCAATTATTTTACTTATTTATCTTTTTATATAGTAAAAAATAGTGTATAATATTATGGATAAGGGGTAATGAAATGAGTATTTATTTAGACAATGCCGCAACTACAAAAGTTTACGAGATAGTTATTAAAAAAAATACTGAAATATTAGAAAATTGCTATGGAAATCCCTCTTCTCTTCATAGTTTAGGGCTTTTAGCTCAAAAGGAAATTGATATTGCAAGAGAGCAAATTGCCTCATCTCTTTGTTGCGAACAAAAAGAGATAATATTCACAAGCGGTGGAACAGAAGCAAATAATATAAGCATTTTAGGTAGTGTTTATGCTCTTAAAAGAAGAGGAAACAGAATTATTACTACTGCAATTGAGCACCCATCGGTTTTAAACACTATGAAATATTTAGAGGAACAAGGCTTTGAGGTTATTTATATAATGCCTACTAATGGTAAGATTGAGCAAAACGATATTTTAAATGCTATTGACAATAAAACTATTTTAGTTAGTGCAATGTTAGTTAATAATGAAACCGGTGAACTTTTACCGATTAAGGGCATAAAACAAGAACTTAAAAAGATTAGTCCCTTCGCTTTGTTTCATTGTGATGCTGTTCAAGCCTATGGAAAGGTAAAAATAAATGTAAATGATTTAGAAGTTGACCTTTTGACAATTAGCGGACATAAAATTCACTGTCCAAAGGGAGTTGGGGCTTTATATATTAGAAATGGTGTTCATATTAAGCCAATTACTTTTGGCGGTGGGCAAGAAAATTCGCTTAGAAACGGAACTGAAAATGTGAGCGGAATTGCTGCCTTTGGGTTAAGTTCAAAAATTAAGTTTGAAAAATTTAATGAGGATATCGAAAAAATATTCAAGTTTTATACTTATTTTATTAATGAACTTAAAAAGGCCTTTCCAAATGCAATAATAAATTCGCAAGATACTGCAATACCTCATATAATTAACTTTTCATTAATAGGCTATCGTTCGGAAATTATTTTGCACTTTTTGGAAAGTCGCGGGATTTTTATTTCAAGTGGTTCAGCTTGCTCTTCAAAAAAGAACAGTGCTTCCCATGTGCTAAAAGCAATGGGACTGCAAAAAAAGATTTATGATAGTGCTTTGCGAGTAAGTTTTAGTGCGTTTAATACTATTGAGGAAATTGATGAGTTTATTGAAACTTTAAATGAAGGGACGAAAACACTAATAAAGAATTAGAAATAAAATTAAGTGTATTTTATACCTCTAAAAATGAAAGGATTATTCTAAATTATGAAAGAAACAATCTTAGTAAAATGTGGCGAAATAGTTTTAAAAGGGCTCAACAGAAGTTCTTTTGAGGCTATTTTAATGAAAAATATAAAAAAAGCCTTAAAAAACTTTGGTAGTTTTAAGGTTAGTGCAATTCAATCTACTATATATGTTGAGCCTTTATTTGAATTGGAAAATTATGATGAAATTGTAAATAGGCTTTCCAAAGTTTTTGGTATTGTTGCAATTTCAAGAGCTTGCCAATGTGAAAAATCAATTGAAAGTATAAAAGCACTACTTCCTACATATCTTAAAGAGGTATTGAAAAATGCAAAAACCTTTAAAGTTTGTGCTAAACGCTCTGATAAAAAATTTCCTTTAACTTCTCCACAAATTGCTAATGAAATTGGAGCTTTTATTTTAGAGAATTTTCCCAATCTAAGCGTGGATATTCACAACCCTGAAATAGTGGTTACAATTGAAATAAGGGATTTATTTGCATTTATTAGAGCCGGAGAAATAAGAGGTGCAGGCGGAATGCCTATTGGTTCAAATGGCAGGGCAACACTTATGCTAAGCGGTGGGATTGATAGCCCTGTTGCAGGATATATGGTGGCAAAACGAGGTATGGAATTGGATGCAGTTCACTTTTTTTCTTATCCTTATACAAGCGAAAGAGCCAAACTTAAAGTAATTGACCTTGCAAAGCAATTGTCCTTTTACACAAATAGAATTAATTTGTTTATAGTTCCCTTTACAAAAATTCAAGAGGAGATACGAAAAAATTGTCCCGATGAACTTTTTACACTTATTATGCGTCGGTTTATGATGAAAATATCTGAAAAAATCGCATTAAATAATCACAGTTTTGCATTAATAACCGGTGAGAGCATTGGACAGGTTGCAAGCCAAACCATTATGTCCTTAGCGGTTACTGACAATGCTGTTAATATCCCAGTTTTTCGCCCTGTGATAGGAATGGATAAGGAAGAAATAATTGCCTATGCAAGAAAAATTGGCACTTATGAAACTTCCATTTTGCCTTATCAGGACTGTTGCACAGTTTTTACTCCTAAGCACCCAAAAACAAAGCCTTCTATTGAAGAGGTTATAACTGCCGAACAAGTTTTGGATATTGAAACTTTAATTGAGGAGGCTTTTTTAGGGACAATGCTTATGATAATACCTGAAAGAAAGAGAAAAAACAAACAATAAAGGTGGTCACTTAGCAACAATTTAACTTTAATTAATAATTGTCAATTGTTAAGGAGGTTTTTTATGAACGCAGAGATTTTAGCCGTTGGAACCGAAATACTTTTAGGAGATATTGTAAACACAAATGCTCAATATCTAAGTAAGGAGCTATCCTCTTTAGGAATTAATGTATTTTTTCACACAGTTGTTGGAGATAATGAAAATAGGCTTGAAACGGCATTAGAACTTGCCTTTTCTCGCTCTGAAATAGTTATTACAACTGGTGGTTTAGGTCCTACCTATGATGATATAACAAAAGAAACAGCTGCTAAACTATTAAACATTCCCTTAGAATTAAATGAACAAGTATTAAATACAATTAAAAACTACTTTTCAAAAGCAGGTAAAGAAATGACTGTTTCAAATAATAAACAGGCCTATTTCCCTCAAGGAGCAACTATTCTTTATAATGAATGTGGCACAGCTCCCGGATTTTTTATTAAGAAAGATAATAATATTTTAATTATGCTTCCCGGGCCTCCAAATGAGATGAAAAGTATGTTCTCATTATCGGCTAAACCATTATTGCAAAAACTTTCTGATGGAATATTAGTATCCTGTGAGGTTCGTTTGTTTGGTATCGGCGAAGCGAGTGCCGAAGAAAAAATTGCTCATCTAACCAAAAGCAAAAATCCTACACTTGCACCTTATGCTAAGCAAGGCGAAGTATTGCTTAGAATAACTGCAAAGGCCAACACAAAGCAACAAGCGATTTTTCTTAATGATTCTATGTTACAAAAGGTTAAAAAAAGTGTTGGAAAATACATTTATGGTGTCAATGTTTCAAGTCTTCAAGAAGTTTTAGTTGATTTATTAAAGGAAAAAAAATTAAAAATTGCTGTTGCCGAATCTTGTACAGCAGGACTATTGGCAAAAAGAATTACTGAAATTAGCGGTGCTTCGCAAGTATTTGAATGTGGTGTTGTGGCTTATGCTAATAGCATTAAGCAAAGCATTTTAAAGGTGAATGCTACAACAATAAAGAAATATGGAGCGGTTTCCCAGCAGGTTGCCATACAAATGGCAAAGGGTGTAAAAGAACTTGCAAATAGTGATATAGGCATTGGCATTACAGGTATTGCAGGACCTAATGGGGGTACTGAAGAAAAACCTGTTGGCTTAGTTTATGTGGCTATCCATTCACAAAACAATACTATATTAGTAAGAAATTTATTGTTAGGGCGAGGAGCAAATGATAGAGAATATATTCGTTTCGTAGCCACTTCAAATGCTTTGGATATGGCTATTAAGGAATTAAAAAATTACAATTGAATAAAATAACTTCAAAAAAAAAACCGCTTCTATAAAGCAGAAGCGGTTTTTAAATTATCTACTAATTAGGGCTTACTCAAAAACTAAAAATTGCTGGTACAGAACGATTATCAGCAATTTTCAGTTCTATAATCTGTATGGTTTTTTATATAATTGCTAAAAAACAATACAGATTATAGTTGCAAGATAAATCTTGCAATATGAGTTCGCCGATAATTACGGCTACAAAACTGCGAAAGCTTAGCTTTTTCGCCGTTTTGAGTGGCAAATTAAATTTGCCACACTCAAAAATCCAACAAGTTGACTTTTTGAGCATGCCCTAATTATTAACATAAGCTAAAAGTGCTATGTGCCTTGCTCTTTTAATTGCTTCTGTTAACTCTCTTTGATGTTGAGCACAGGTTCCAGTAACTCTTCTTGGTAAAATCTTTGCTCTTTCCGATATGAATTTACTAAGTTTTGCTGGTTCCTTATAATTAATGACAGCATTTTTTTCTACACAAAAAGCACAAACTTTTTTCTTTGCTTTTCTATTGCGAAAATCTCTGCCACCTCTTTCGCCTCTATCTCTTTCCATATTGAACCTCCTAATACTTAATTAAAATGGTAACTCGTCATCATCAGTAATTTCTTGAAAATCTCCGCTTGGATTATTTGAGAAGGATGGCTCGTTTTCAGTTCTTGTATAATTACCATCTCCACCGCTATTCTTTTTAGACTCAGCAAACTTAACTTCATCAGCAACCACCTCAGCGGTTGTGCGATTGTTTCCATCCTTATCTTTCCAATTTCTAATTTGCAAAGAGCCACAAACATAAATGCCAGAGCCTTTTCTAAAATATTTTGATACAAATTCGGCTTGATTTCTCCAACAAACGATATAAATAAAATCTGTTTGTTTTTCTTCACCTTGCTTAGCATAGCCTCTATCAACTGCTAATGTAAAATTCGTAACAGATATACCACTTGGTGTAGTCTTCAATTCAGGGTCAGCAGTTAATCTGCCCACTAACATTATCTTATTTAAAGTTAACATCTTTTCACCCTCATTACTACTTTTTATCCTTGCGGACAATGATTGAACGGATTAAACCGTCAGTTATTTTATACACACGGTCAAGTTCGGCTAAAAACTCTGGACCGCTTTTAAAATTTGCTAAAACATAAAACCCCTCGTTAAGGTCATTGATAGGGTATGCTAATCTTCTTTTTCCCCATTCATCAACCTTTTCAAGAGTGCCGTTCTCTGATATGAGAGAAGTAAATTTTTCAATTATCGCTCTTTGTTGTTCCTCAGGTAAGGAAGCATCAACTATAAATATACTCTCATAACTATGAATCACCTTTTCCATTAATACAGCACCTCCTTTTGGACTATGGCCCTTTGCTTTGCAAAGAGCAAGGATACAAAGTATTATACTACAAAAACAATGTATTTGTCAAATATTTTTTGAGAAATCTAAATTTAGATTAAATTGCAATATAAAATGCCCAACTTTCAAAAATATTTTAATGTTAAGCAACCATATATTTTTGTTCTGCCATATTGGCAGAAAGTCCACCTAATATTTTTCTTGGATAATTATTTATCCAATG
>CAZFQD010000058.1:0-9106 GCA_964520885.1 uncultured Oscillospiraceae bacterium
TATACTAAAAAATGTTGAATATTGTTGAAAAATGTGATAAAATATCAAAAAACAGTTAATTGTTTTACAATATTTACTTTTATGTTACATTTTATGCATTTTCATTAAGGTTTATAGGAAACCTAAAAAACCTAAATATGTTTTATAAGGTGTATTATGAAAATATTTAAGAATTTACATATAGGCAATAAAGTATCCTTAGGTTTTGGAGTAATGTTGCTTTTAATAGTTATTGTGCTATTAGCTTCTTTTGGGGGCATAGTAAGTTACAAAACAATTGTTGAAACTTCAAATAATTTCAGTAAAAAAGCAGATCTCGCTGGAGGAATTCAAGCGAATTTTTCTGAATGTCGACATTTATTACATGATATGTATTTAGAAAATAACGCAAAAGATAAAATGAATTTTGAAACAAGATTTAATAATGTTCAAACTTTCATACAACAGTACGAGCAAAATGAAACAAATGTCAATAGAGCTATTGTTATTAATGATGTTAAAGAACTTTCCATTCAATATAAAACTGAATATGACAAGATAATAAAATTAATAGAAAATAATATAAATAATAATTATTCTGAAAATTCAACTAAAGAAATATATAGTATTTTTGCTACAACTAAAGAAATAGAAGAAATAATCTCTTCTAAAGTTGAATATTTAAAACTTAATACCCTTGAAGAAAAAAATAAAATTTTACAAAGACCTTTAAATGAAATAAACAACATTATTATATATATAATTATAATTTTTATTTTTTCAATTATATTTGCAATATTTATTACAATTTATTTATCTAATTTAATTAAAAAACCTATTAATTCATTGCTTAGTGCCTTTAAAAGGTTTTCTGAAGGTGATACTAATTTAGATGTTAGATTGGAAGTTAATTCCAACGATGAAATTGGAAATATGTCAAAATATTTTAATATATTTATTGATAAATTGCATTTAGTTTTCAAAAACATTAATAAAGAAAATGAAATAAAATCAAAGAAAAATGAGTTGGACGAATTATTACGAGGAGATGCATCCTTAGAAGAAATGACTAAGAAAATAATCGATTTTATTTGTGTTTTTACCAATGCTAATATTGGAACTCTATATATAAAAAATGAACGAAATGAATACGAGTTAATCAGCAGTTATGCCATAGAAAATGAGAACTTTCAATTTATAAAAAGATTATATAGTAGTAAAGGATTATTAGGTCAAAGTGTAGAAGAAAAAACTATTAAAGTAGTTACCGATGTTCCAATCGATTATTTCAGCATTAATTCTTCGCTTGGTGAAGCAAAACCCGGTAGTATTGTAATAATTCCATGTAGTTTTAATGATAATGATGTATGTATTATTGAAATAGGATTTTTTAAAAACTTTGATTCTTCTCAAATTGAATTGCTTTCAGCTATATCTAAAAATATTGCAATTAGTATTGTTTCAACCATAACAAGAGAGCAAACTCATGAATTATATCAAAAAACTCTTCAGCAAACTGAAGAACTTCAAGTTCAGCAAGAGGAATTAATGCAGAGCAATGAAGAACTTCAAGAGTATACAAATTCATTAATTGAAAAAGAAAATCAACTTCATTTTCAGCAAGAAGAATTAAAAATTGCTAATGTAGAACTTGAGGAAAAGAATGAAGAATTGCAGGAGCAAAAAAAAGATATAATAAATAAAAATGTATTTTTAGAAGAAATAAAAAACGAATTATTAGATAAGGCTAAGGCTTTAAAACTTGCCAACAAATACAAATCTGAGTTTTTAGCAAATGTTTCTCACGAATTAAGAACACCTTTAAACAGTATTCTTGTTTTGTCAGGTTTATTATTAAATAGAAATGCAAAACTTCCTTTATCTGAAAAAGAGTTAGAATACATTAATACAATAAATAATTCCGGATGCGAGTTGTTATCTCTTATAAATGACATTCTTGATTTAGCTAAAGTTGAAGCAGGTAGAATTGACATATTAAAAGAAAATATTCCTATTAGAGATTTAAAGGAATATTTTAAAGATAACTTTAATGAAATAGCAAAAAATAGAAAGATATCATTTGAAATTATAATTGGTGAAAAATTACCCGAGCTTATCTACACTGATGAAATGAGACTTAAACAAATATTAAAAAATCTTCTCTCAAATGCCTTTAAGTTTACAAAACAAGGAAAAGTTATTGTTGAGATTAGACGACCAAATAATAAATATATTATAGATAAGAAGCAAATAAACAATTATATTAGTTTTTCAATCATTGATAACGGCATAGGAATTAGCAAGGATAAGCAAGAAATAATTTTTGAAGCATTTAAGCAGGCTGAGGGAAACATTAATAGAAATTTTGGAGGAACAGGCTTAGGACTTTCTATTTCAAGGGATTTTGCAAATTTATTAGGTGGCCAAATATTTGTTGATAGCGAGATTGGAAAAGGAAGCACCTTTACACTTGTATTGCCACAAAACATTGATGAAAAAACTGTTGAATTTGTAAAAAAACCCGTTTTTCCCGAAAATAAAGTTGAAAGTGAAAATATTAACATTATATCTGAAGAAAAATCAAGTGTAAAAGTTAAAGAAATTAATAAAACTAATAAAATAAATGATTTGTTGATTATTGAAGATGATGCTGATTTTAGGAATGTTCTGTGCGATATGGCTAAGGAAAAAGGATTAACAGTTTTAATAGCCGAAAATGGAAAAGATGGAATTGAAATTGCTCAGAGCAAACTTCCCTCTGCAATCATATTAGATATTGGACTTCCTGATATAAATGGAATTGAAGTTTTAAACCAACTTCAAAATAATGAAAATACTAAAGAAATTCCTATTCATATTATTACTGGTTATGAAAAGGATGAAAAACTAAATAATAGTGCTGTAATTAGTTATTTAAAGAAGCCAATTACAATTAAGCAAATTAATAAAATACTAAATGAATTTGAAGGTCTTATCAAAAAGGAAATAAAAAAACTTTTATTTGTTGGAATTAGCGATGATTCAATTAAGAATTTTTCTAAGCAAAAAAAAGATTTAACATATATTAATGTTTCCTTAGGTTCTCACGCAAGCAATTTATTAGAAAAAGAAACTTTTGATTGTATTATTCTTGAAAAGGAACTTAGCGATATGTCAAGTCAAAGTTTTTTAAGTTCTTTAGAGAATTCCCACAAATTAAATATCCCAATTATTATCTATACCGAAAAAGAAATAACTATTCAAGAAGAGCAGGAACTTGCAAAATATACTGATAGTATCATTATTAAGGGTGCAAAATCTATGGATAGATTAATTGCAGAAATTGATATTTTCTTATATAAATTATATGAAAATGTTGGAAAATCCAAAAAGTTTGGAAAACCTATAAAATTTATTGAAGAGGATAAGTTGCATAAGAAAAAAATATTGTTAGTTGATGATGATGTAAGAAATATTTTTTCTCTTTCTGGTCTTTTAGAAAGTAAGGGAATGCAAATAATTGTTGCAAGAAATGGTCGTGAGGGAATTGAAAAATTCAAGAATACTAATGATATTGATTTAATTTTAATGGATATTATGATGCCGATAATTGACGGTTATGAAACTATGAGAGAAATAAGAAAAGCCGAAAAGGGGAAATCAATTCCAATCATTGCATTAACAGCAAAGGCAATGTTAGATGATAGAACAAAATGTATTGAAGCGGGTGCGAATGATTATTTAAGCAAGCCAATTGATAGCAATAAATTAATATCTCTTTTAAGGGTGTGGCTTTTTAAATGATTAATAAAAGTAACTTAAAATATTTCACTAATGAAGATATTGAAATTGAACTTTTTTTAGAAGCGATGCATTTAAAATATGGTTATGATTTTAGAAGTTATTCAAGAGCACATATAAAAAGAAGAATTTTAAAAAGGCTATCATTAGGAGAATTTGAAAGTATTTCTCAAATGCAAAACATAATGATAAATGACAAGCAATTATTAGAACAAATATTGTTGGACTTTTCAATTAATTCTACTGAAATGTTTAGGGACCCACAGTTTTTCTTAAATTTAAGAAATAACATCTTGCCATTCTTAAACACTTATCCACATATTAGAATATGGCTTGCGGGGTGTTCAAGTGGTGAGGAGGTTTACTCTTTAGCCATACTATTAAAAGAAGAGGGTCTATATAATAAATCAATTATTTATGCAACCGATTTTAATGAAAGTATTTTACACACCGCAAAAGAAGCCATTTATCCAATAAATGTTATAAAAGATTACACACATAATTATCAATTAAGTGGCGGAGAATCTGCTTTTTCTAATTACTATACTGCTATGTATAACTCAGTTAAATTTGATAATGACCTTAAAAAAAATATAGTATTTGCCCAACATAATTTGGTTACCGATAGTAGCTTTTCTGATATGCACCTTATTCTATGCCGAAATGTTTTAATTTATTTTGACAAGGATTTAAAAAACAAGGCGATTAAACTATTTTTTGATAGTTTGAACAAAGGTTGCTTTTTGTGTTTAGGAATTAAAGAAAATCTTTTGCTTACAGATTATAACGATAAGTTTAATGTTTTTTTAGATAAGGAAAAGATATATAGAAAGGAACTGTATTAGTAGTTTTGGTGAATAATTATGTCAGTTAGCATTATAGTAATAGGTGCCTCGGCCGGAGGTATGGAAACAATTAAAAAAATCTTATCTGAACTTCCTAAAAATTTTTCTATTCCTATTGTCGTAGTCTTGCATTTGATGTCTGGAAAAGAAAGTGAAATAGTTAAATTATTGCAAAATAATTGCAAAATAGAAATAGTTGAAGCAACAATTAATTCTAAAATTGAAAAAGGAATGGCAATATTTGCACCACCAAATTATCATATACTAATTGAAAAAAACGGTAGTTATTCCCTTTCAACAGAAAGTAAGATAAATTTTTCAAGACCTTCAATTGATATATTGTTTGAAACAGCGGCAGATGCCTTTGGTAGTGAAGTAGTAGGAATAGTTTTATCAGGTGCAAGCAGCGATGGTAGTAAAGGTTTATTAGAAATTAAAAATAAAGGTGGTACTTGCATTGTTCAAGACCCAAAAACGGCTGTTTTTGATACAATGCCAAAAAAAGCTATTGAATCTGTTGAGGTTGATTATATATTATCTCCTAAAGAAATAGCAAAATATTTAATTTTAACAAATACATTAAGGTAAGGCGGGTTGTATAATGAACAATAACGAAAAAATCAATATTCTTGTGGTGGACGATAGGCCGGAAAATTTAGTGGTTATGGAGGGTATTCTTGAAGAGCCGACACTAAATATCATTAAAGCAAATTCCGGTGCAGAAGCACTTGGATGTTTGCTTGACCTTGACATTGCCATAGTTTTGCTTGATGTTCAAATGCCTGAAATGGATGGGTTTGAAACAGCTGAACTTATGAAAAAAAGCGAACTAACAAAGGACATTCCAATTATTTTTGTTACAGCTATTAATTATGAGAAAAAAAGTATTGTCCGAGGATATGATGTTGGAGCTGTTGACTATTTGTTTAAGCCTATTGACCCAATAATTCTAAAAAGCAAGGTAAATGTATTTGTTAATCTATATAGGCAAAGTGTTACCATTAGAAAACAAGCCTTAATGCTTGAAGAAAAGATAACAGAATTAATTGAACTTAAAGAAACTAATTGGATGCTTGAAAATCTTTCGTTGATGGATGAACTAACAGGAATTCCTAACCGCAGGAATTTTAATCAATATTTAAATATTCAATGGGCAAATTGTGCTTTTGCAAAATCACATTTATCTTTAATAATGATTGATATTGATAATTTCAAAGCCTATAATGATAATTATGGACATTTAATGGGTGATGAATGTTTAGTATTAGTTGCTAAAACAATAATGGAAACCTCTCAAAGACCTCTTGATTTAGCATTTAGATATGGAGGAGAGGAATTTACTGTATTGTTACCAAATACTGATCTTGATGGGTCACTTTTAATTGCAGAAAAGATAAGAAAAAATATCGAAGGCTTAGAAATTAATCACGAACATTCGAAAATTGCAAAAGTAGTTACTGTAAGTTTAGGAGTTGCAACAATTTTACCAGATTATTTATTCCTTTTTCATAAATTTATTGAAAATGCTGATGAATGCTTATATAAAGCCAAGAGCGATGGAAGAAATAAAATTATAGGTGAAATTTTCAATTTTATTAAATAATATTTATTAATGAAAAATTAGAGTTAATTATAATTAACTCTAATTTTTTACTATTCACAATATACTATTACTTTATTGTATTGCTAATATAATTTGGTGTTTTTTTACTTGAACAAAATACCAAAAAAAAGTATAATAAAATTATTAATTATTAATATATTAAATTGTTTTTATAAGGAGAAACCAAAATGAACTACACTCACGAAGTTGAAAGAATGTGCAATGTTACTAAAGGACCAAATCATGGACCTGCTCCCATTCCCGAAGAAGGAAAATGGATTAAAGCTTATGATATAAATGATATTTCAGGTCTTTCTCACGGTATTGGGTGGTGTGCACCTCAGCAGGGTGCTTGCAAACTAACCTTAAATGTTAAGCAAGGTATAATTGAGGAATCCTTAGTTGAAACCTTAGGTTGCACAGGTATGACTCATTCTGCGGCTATGGCGGCAGAAATATTACAAGGTAAAACAATTTTAGAGGCTTTAAATACTGATTTAGTTTGTGATGCTATAAATGTTGCAATGAGAGAAATATTTAAACAACTTGTATATGGCAGAACTCAAACAGCTTTTTCAGAAGGCGGTTTGCCAATTGGAGCTTCTTTAGAAGATTTAGGCAAGGGGCTTCGTTCTCAAATTGGAACAATGTTTGGAACAAAGGATAAAGGTGTTCGTTATCTTGAAATGGCTGAGGGCTATATTATAGATTTAGCCATTGACGACGGCAACGAAGTTATTGGTTATAAGTTTATTCATTTAGGCAAGATGATGGATATGATAAAAAATGGCATTTCGCATAAGGAAGCTTATGAAAAAAATATTGGAACTTACGGAAGATATAGCGAAGCTGTAAAATATATTGACCCAAGAAAAGAATAATATAAGCGAGAAAGGATGATAAAAATGGCATATTTTGAAGGATACGAAAGAAGAATAGCTAAAATAGAAAAAGTTCTCGCTGAATATGGGTTTTGCTCCCTTGATGAAGTAAAGGACTTAACTATTGCAAGAGGAATTGATGTTGAAAATATTGTTAAAGATGTTCAGCCAATCGCATTTGATAATGCTGTTTGGGCTTATACTTTTGGCTGTGCAATAGCTCTGAAAAAGGGTATTACTAATGCTTCAAAAGCTGCAGAAATAATTGGTATTGGCTTGCAGGCATTTTGTATTCCAGGCTCTGTTGCTGAAAATAGAAAAGTTGGAATTGGACACGGAAATTTAGCAGCAATGCTATTAAAAGAAGAGACAAAATGTTTTTGCTTTTTAGCAGGACACGAGTCATTTGCTGCGGCAGAAGGAGCTATTGGCATAGCAAAATCAGCAAATAAAGTTAGAAAAGAACCGCTTAGAGTTATTTTAAACGGTTTGGGCAAGGATGCTGCTTATATTATTTCAAGAATTAATGGTTTTACCTATGTTAAAACTGATTATGATTTTTATACAGATACTTTAAACACTATTGAGGAAAAAAAGTATTCAACTGGAGATAGGTCTAAGATTAAGGTTTGCGGTGCAAATGATGTTTTAGAGGGCGTTGCTATTATGATTAAAGAAGGTGTTGATGTTTCTATTACAGGAAATTCAACAAATCCAACCCGTTTTCAGCATTTAGTTGCCGGCACCTATAAAAAATGGACTTACGAAAACAGCAAAAAATATTTTTCAGTTGCATCGGGTGGCGGAACAGGTAGAACCTTGCATCCAGATAATATGGCCGCAGGTCCTGCTTCCTATGGTTTGACAGATTCAATGGGTAGAATGCACGGTGATGCTCAATTTGCTGGTTCATCCTCTGTTCCTGCTCATGTTGAAATGATGGGACTAATTGGAATGGGCAATAATCCAATGGTTGGAGCTACTGTTGCTGTTGCTGTTGCTATAGAGGAAAGTTCAAAATAAAACATCATTATTTTTAAGTAATAATAATATTTTACAATAAATCGTAAAATATTACATTGCATAATATTTATATTAGTATAATATTATATTTGTTATTATTTTATTTTAGGAGGGGTCATATGAGTATTTTACAAGAGATATCAGAAAATCTTCAAAGGGGTAAAGCAAAGATAGTTACTGAATTAGTTCAGAATGCTATTGATGAAGGTTTATCTGCAAAAACTATTCTTGATGAAGGTTTGCTTGCAGGTATGAGCATAATTGGAGTTAAGTTTAAAAACAATGAGGTTTATGTTCCTGAGGTTCTAATTGCCGCACGAGCTATGAATGCCGGTGCTGCTGTATTAAAACCTATTCTTAAGGCCGATGGTGTTAAGGCAGCTGGTAAGGTTTGTATTGGAACAGTTAAAGGTGACTTACATGACATTGGTAAAAACTTAGTTAAAATGATGTTAGAAGGAAAAGGACTTGAGGTAATTGATATTGGAGTTGATGCAAATTCCGATAAGTTTGTTGAATGTGCAATTAACGAAGGTTGTAAGGTGGTTTGTTGTTCTGCATTATTAACTACAACTATGGGTTCTATGAAAGATATTATTGCTGCTTTTGAAAAGGCAGGAATTAGAGATACTGTTAAGATTATGATTGGTGGAGCTCCTGTTACTCAATCATATTGTGAACAAATTGGAGCAGATGCGTATGAACCTGATGCGGCTTCGGCGGCAGATAAAGCAATTTCATATTTTGTTTCATAAATAAATAAAAATAAACAAATTAGTAATCCAGTCCTTTTTTGGACTGGATTATTTTTTTTGATTTTATATAAATTATGTTGGTTCTGGAGTGGGTGTTGCCTCAGGAGTAGGTTCGGGCGTTGCTTCTGATGTAGGTTCTGGCGTCGCTTCTGATGTTGGTTCTGGCGTCGCTTCTGATGTTGGTTCTGGTGTTGCTTCTGATGTTGGTCCTGGTGTTGCTTCTGATGTTGGTCCTGGTGT
>CAZFQD010000058.1:9206-13234 GCA_964520885.1 uncultured Oscillospiraceae bacterium
TTGCTTCTGATGTTGGTCCTGGTGTTGCTTCTGATGTTGGTCCTGGTGTTGCTTCTGATGTTGGTCCTGGTGTTGCTTCCAATGTTGTTTCTGGTGTTGCTTCTGCTGAGGTTGGAATTTCCGAAGAAAAATTCGCAGTAGATACATCTTCATTATCAATTTTAATTAATTTTGCGTGAACAACTAACCTATTAGAACTGCCCTTACAGGTTGATAATGTTAATATTTTGTCTTTGGTAGTAACTTCATAATTTATTGCGGGTATTTGATTTTTACTTTTAATTTCTTGTAAAAATCCGTCATAATCTTGTTGGCTACTAAAATCAGTTTTAATATAATAAAATAAATTTGGGTCAATCTCATAAATAGAAAAGATTTGCCAAACAGTTTTTTGATTCTCAGTATTTAACCAAATGAAATGGTTTTTTGATTTATTATTCCACGATTGCTTAAGAGTATTTTCGAGACTACCAAACATACTACCATCATACCTTGCATGACCATAAATGATTGTATTTAATGCAAAATCATTAAAATTACATCGATAATCTCCAAATATCCAACCTGCCCTTGTAACATTTTTGTAAAAGTCATGATTAATATAATAGTCGTTATTAAAAGTTTTAACAACTGGATAATCCACATTACAATTGAGCATTTTTATCCAACCAACTGTATCAGAATTTATTTTTTTGAGTTCACTAATATCTGTTGTTAAGAATTTTATTTTATTTTTTTCTACAGGCTTGTTTTCCACAGGAGAAACATCTTCATCAAATAAACTGTCAATATTATTTTCATTTGATTTAACAATATTTGAAATTGCCTCATTAGTTTTTTTTGTCAAATAATTTTCATAAAACCAAATGCCAATTTGCAAAGATGAATACAAGAAAATGCCAGAAAAAACTATAATAATTATTTTTCTAACATAACCTATGTCAAGAATTCTATTTATTGAATTTAATGTTTTTTTAAAAAATTGAATTGTTTTTTCAAGAAATTGAATTATATTTTTCATATTCTCACCAAACCTTTATTCATACACATATTATAGCAGAGAAATAGTATAAATTCAATAATACTTTCTATCAAAAATAAAAATTTAGGTGTCAATTTTTAGCACCTGATTTAGTTTTTATCTGTTTTCAAGTGGTAAATATTCTACTTGTTCGGCAACACTTTTATATGCAGGTCTAATAATTCTACCTCCAGCTATAACCTCTTCAATTCTATGAGCACACCAACCAACTATTCTTGCAATAGCAAATAATGGAGTAAAAAGTTCGCAAGGGATTCCAAGCATACTATAAACAAGACCAGAATATAAATCTACATTGGCTGAAATAACCTTAGAATCCTTTTTAACCTCATTAAAAATTGATGGGGTTAAGCGTTCAACAGCATCAATTAGTAGAAATTCCTTTAACATACCTTTTTTTTCTGCTAATGCTCTCGCATTTTTCTTTAAAATTACAGCTCGAGGGTCAGACATTGTATAAATAGCATGTCCCATTCCATATATTAAACCTGTTCTATCCCCTGCTTTTTTCCTAATTAACTTTTCTAAATAATATGCTATTTCATCATCATTTGACCAATCATTAACATTTGCTTTTATATGTTCAAACATTTGGGTAACCTTTGCATTTGCTCCACCGTGTTTTGGTCCCTTTAATGAGCCAATAGCACCTGATATTGCTGAATAAGTATCTGTTCCGGAAGAGGATAATACTCTTGCTGTAAATGCTGAATTATTTCCTCCTCCATGTTCCATATGAAGAAGTAAAGAAAGGTCTAACAACTTAGCTTCCTCATCAGTAAATTTATTATCATTTCTCATAGTATATAAAAAGTTTTCAGCAGTAGAAAGGTTTCCTTGCGGAAAGTGAAAATACATACTCTCGTTATCATAAAATCGTTTTTTAACTTGATAAGCAGTAACAGCCATAGCAGGAAATCGTGCTATTAATTCTATACTTTGAGTTAAAAGATTTTGAACTGACATATTTTCAGGAGCATTATCATAAGTATACATTGCTAAAACTGAACGAGAAAGGCTATTCATAATATCACTACTTGGAGCTTTTAAAATTACATCTTCTGTAAATCCGAATGGAAGATGACGAGATAAAGAAAGAATATCGGTAAACTCTTCAAGAGAAGACTTGGTTGGTAAAATACCAAATAAAAGCAAATATGCGGTTTCCTCAAAGCCAAATCTATTATCTTGCTTACAACCTTCAACTAATTTTTTTACATTAATCCCTCTATAAGTTAATTCTCCATCAATGGGCATTCTTTCGCCTTCGTTAATAAGATAACCATGAACATTGCAAATGGTTGTAAGCCCTGCTACTACTCCAGTTCCATCTGAATTTCTCAAGCCTCTTTTTACATTGTGATTTTCAAATAATAAAGGAGCAACTGAATAATTTTCCTTAATTATTGACATTAGTTTTTCAATAAATTCTGAAGAAATAGCACTTTCATTTTTTATCATGATTAAACTCCCCTTTTATCTTTCACCCATCACAGTTAATAATAAATTATTTGGTCTTTATAATAATATACTATTATTTTAAAGTCAATCATTAATTTTATCTAAGTTTGACTTAATGCCACTTTAATCATTATAGCACACTCTAATCTTTTCTTTTGCAATTCACAAGAAATTTTATATGGCTTGTTTGCATCTTTATTAAAATTATAATTATTTGCACTGCACCCACCACTACAATAATATTTTGCCCAACAATTGATACATTCTTTCTTTGATAAAACTGTAATATTTGAATAATAGTTTTTCTTATCTTCATCTAATTCATCTGATAAAACATTGCCCATTTTTTGCTCTTTCATCCCAACAAATTGATGGCAAGGATAAATGTCCCCCTCAGGAGTTACTGCAATGTATTCATTACCACAGCCACAGCCTTTAATTCTTTTAATAAGACAAGGACCTTGCTCTAAATCAAGCATAAAGTGAAAAAAGTTAAAACTCTCCCCTTTTTTCTTTTTTTCTATAATTATATTTGCCAATTTTTCATATTCTAAAAATATCTTTTCTAAATCTTCTTCATTTATTGCATAAGGCAAGTTTTCATCACATACAACGGGTTCAATTGAAGTTTGCAAAAATCCATTTTCAATAAAATCTAATACATCATTCACAAAATCAAGATTATATTTTGTAAATGTTCCTCTAATATAATAATTTTCTTGACCTCTTTTGCCAACAAGTTCTTTATATAATGGAACAATTTTATCATAACAGCCACTATTATCCACTCGTTTTCTTAACTTGTCATTTATCTCTTTTCTACCATCAAGTGATAAAACTACATTTGACATTTCCTTATTTATGAAATCAATTATTTTTTCATTTAACATCATTCCATTTGTTGTAATTGTAAATCTAAAATTTTTATTATTCTGCTTTTCAATGTTTCTTGCATATTCAACTATTTTTTTAACAACAGGAAAATTCATAAGTGGCTCTCCACCAAAAAAATCTATCTCAATATTTTTTCGTTTTTCAGAATGCTTAATAATAAAATCTATAGCGGATTTTCCAACCTCAAATGGCATTAGTTTTCTCTCACCACCAAAATCACCTTTGCTAGCAAAACAATAATCACACCTCAAATTACAATCATGTGCTATATGTAAGCACATTGCCTTAATAGGTGCTTTTGAAGTGTATTTATCAATGTTATCCATATTTGTTTCTTTTGAAAAAAGAAGTTGCTCATTGTAAAGCGAAAGCAACTCATCGTAAGCTGACCTTATTTCGTTTTCTTTATATTCATCATTTAATTTTTGTATAACAAAATCAGGGCATTGCTCAAAAAGAGGGGCATTTATTATATCTAAAACTTTATAGGAAATTTCATCTACAATATGAATTGCTCCACTATTTACATCTAAAACTATATAAAATCCATTTAAATAATACTTATGTATCAAAAGTTCCACCAAACCCTTTAACAAATACAAAATCAAAAGGGCGGGCAAACCCCGCCCCT
>CAZFQD010000059.1:0-12858 GCA_964520885.1 uncultured Oscillospiraceae bacterium
AATAAATGGAGAGTATTATTCTTTAACAGCAGAGCCTTGCACAGTTAAGCCTGAGAAATTTACATCTGCACATGGAATGGGCTATACGAGATTTGAAACAGAGTTTAAAGGTCTGAATTCTAATCTTACTTACTTTGTCTCTCCTACAGATAATACACTTGTGCTAAATTTAAAATTAAAGAACAATTCAACTAAAACCAAAGAACTACAAGCTTTTTCTTATATAGAATTCGCTCTTATGGAATTTATGCGTGAAATGCAGTGGCAGTGTTATAATAAACATCAAGTAAATGTTTATTATAGAGAAAACTCTCAAAGTATAGTTTATGAATATGCTGTGGAGGACCAACCAAAGCAAAGCGAAACACCCTTAGTCTTTTTTGCTACAGACCAAAAGCTAATTGGATATGATGGCGATAGAGAACGGTTTGTAGGAAGTTATCGCAGCGAAAGTAATCCTCTTTGCGTTGAAGAGGGATGCTGCACCAATTCCACTTTGCGTGGTGGAGACCCATGCGGTGCATTACAAATTTCTATTGTTTTAGCACCTTTAGAAATAAAGGAGATAAATTTTTATTTAGGAACCGCCAAAGATATGGCTGAGGTTGAAATAAGCCTTAAAAAGATTAGGGAAAGTGAATATGTTAATAATTCGTTCTCGCTTTTAAAGAGTAATTTTAATCCCCTTTTTTCATCATTTAGCTGTGAAATACCAGATATAAAAGCTCAAAGAATGATAAATATATGGAATCCATATCAAGTGTGGTATAACTATATTTTTTCAAGGAATATTAGCTATTACGCAACAGGTACATTTAGAGGAACAGGCTATCGTGATACAGCCCAAGATATTATTGCAATGTCAATGCTTAATATTGAACTTGCAAAGAAAAAAACGAGAGAGCTTTTGTCTCAACAATATTATGATGGTCATGTTAATCATTATTATTTCCCGATTGAGGGATATGAGCCTGTTAAAAGCATTCATTCAGATGACCATCTTTGGAGTATAATGACTGTTTATAGTATTATTGCAGAAGAGGGAAAGGCTGATTTTTTAAATGAAGTAATAGATTATTATGATAGTGGCAGTGATACTGTTTATAATCATCTAAAAAAGGCAGTTAATTTTACTTGTGATAATTTAGGGGAAAGAGGATTTCCATTAATGCTTCACTCTGACTGGAATGATTCGCTTTTTAGGGTTTGTCGTAAGGGTAAAGGAGAAAGCATTTGGACATCAATGCAATTAGGTTTTTGCCTTAAAAATTTAATAGAAATGGCAGAATTTTTAGAGAAAAATGATGATGCTATTAAATTTAATGAATTATACAATGCTCAAAAGGCACTTGTTAATAGCAAGGCTTGGGATGGAAATTGGTATCGTAGGGCGATAACTGATGAAGGGCGGTATTTAGGAACAAATGAGGAGCCGCAGGCAAAAATTTGGTTAAATAGCCAAACATGGGCTGTAATGTCGGGGTATGCTGATTATACTTATGGAATAAAAGCTATGGACAGTGTTAAAGAATATCTTGATACGGATTTAGGAATTAAAAAGATCCACCCTTCTATGGAGAATTATCCGAGTAAAGAGGACCCTTTAACAAATTACAATAAAGGAACATCAGAAAATGGAGGCATTTTCTGTCATGCTAATACATGGGCAATAATTGCAGAATGTATGCTTTGCCGTCCTGAAAATGCTTGGAAATATTATAGCCAACTAATACCGCAAAATGTTGCCGAAAAGGCTGGGGTTGATATTTATAAAGTTGAGCCTTACGTATATACCTCAAATATTTTTGGTCCAGAATCTGATAAATTCGGGTATGCTAATGTATCGTGGCTTACAGGTGCAGCGGCATGGATGTATATTGCAGTAACTCAGTATATTTTAGGATTGAAACCAACTATTAAAGGACTTTTGATTAAGCCTTGTGTGCCAAGTAACTTTAATGGATATAAATGCAGTAGAGTATTTCGTGGTTGCAAATTGGAGCTTAATTTTGAAAAGGGCATTGACAAAGGTGTATATTTAAATGATGTTCGACTCAAAGATAATATTATAACTGTAAACGGACAAAAAACTATGAATTTAAAGATAATATACTAATTTTGGGGGAACAAATGTTATTGAATAATAGTGAATTGGGTAGCTGACCCGATACTAATGCCTATCTAAGATGATATATTGGTTTTTATAGAAAGAGTTTGCATAATACAAAATTATTACTGATGGAAAGGTTGAGGAGTATGTTCCTTTTTGAGCATTTAAAAAACAATTCTAAAAATACAAATAGTGAATTGAGATTTAAATCAATCCCTTTTATGAGTAGCAATAAAAACACCATTAATCTTATCAACAATCTTCAAGTTAAACAACTTCTGCAATTAGGTGTTGCTGAGTATTCTTTATTACCAAAAACTATTACTGATACAACAAGCCTGAAAACAGTTATAATAATTTATATTGAAGGCTATAATGATTTATCAAAGAATGCTGAATGTTATGAATATAAAGCAATAAAATCTAATATAATAAACACTTTTGAGAATTGTATGTTAAAAAAAAGAATTAAATGTATTAATTGTGATTTTGGTGGTCAAGAATTAGCAATAGCATTACATTCTTATTATAATTATGAAACACAGGAGATTGTTGAGATTGCAACGATTGCCAAGCAATATATAACTGAACATTTAAAAACAGATATTGCAATATCAATAAGTGATAGCACAACAAATTATGATAATATGAATTATCTTTTTCAGCAATGCTCTAAAAACATAAGATTTAAGTACTCTTTGGGTGCAAATAAAATCATAACAACAAACGATAAGGTTATATCTGAGGCAATAGACGATTTAATTTATCCTCAAAATTTAGAGGAAGAGTTAGTTCAAGCTATAAAAACAAATCAGTTTTCTGAAGCAGATCAAATCATATCAAATATTATAAAAAAAATTAGAGTTTTAACACCAGAAAATGTTAGCTTTTCAGTTTTAAAGCTATGTTCATCCTTTTGCAGTTCCATTGAAAAAAACCCCTTGTTTTCAGATATAGATTTAAATAGTGATTCAAAAAAATTATTTAAAGATTTATTATCTTTTGAAAGTATTGATAAATTAAGTTGCGAATTAAGAACTATAGTATTAAAGTTAGATATTGCAAAGGATAAAAATGAAAATAACAGATTTGAGAAAATTTCAAATGAAATTAAGAGCTATATTTTACAAAATTATAAATGTCCTGATATAAATGTATTTTATATTAGCTGTAAATTTAATTTTTCGCCAGAATATATTGGAAAGATATTTAAAATCCAAAATAACATATCAATTACACAATATCTGAGTGATATTAGAATCAATAAAGCAATAGAGTTAATTAAAGAGAGAAAAAATACTATTTATGAAATTTCTGAAAGAGTTGGGATTTTTAATGTCAATTACTTTTATAAAATTTTTAAACAAAAAACAGGTAGAACCCCAAGGCAATATACAGAATAAAACACTTCTGAGCTATTTGCAATATAGGCATGAAATTTAGGGATATAGGGGTAACAAATGCAAATATGGATGAAAGACCATATGAAAGAAAATTAAGAGAGTGATTAGATGTATGAAACAGTTTATACTTGCGAATGTTTTTTGCGATGGTATGATTATTCAACAGAATGCAGATATAAGATTATTTGGTGAAGCAATGTGTGATTGCCTAATTACAGCTGAAATAAATAATCAGAAAGTAATAAAAGACATAAAACAAGGTTATTTTGAAATAATGCTTGCTCCTGAAAAAGCAGGAATAGATATGACAATAAGGGTATCTACTAAAGAACAAAATGAAATAATTAATAATGTATTTTGTGGAGAAGTATGGGTTGCTTGTGGGCAATCAAATATGTCATTGTTTTTAAAGGATACTGAGGGATTTTTAAAGGGTGAAAAAGTTGTTCCTAATGAAAACATTCGCTTTTACACTGTTGGCAGAAATATTTTATGTTCAAAAGATGATTACGGCTGTGATTATGAATGGGCATATAATGAAGATGTAAAATGGGATGGGTGCAATGAAAAAAACGCATTAGCATTTTCCGCAATTGGTTATTACTTTGCTAAACTGCTTCAAAATGTTTTGAATGTTCCTGTGGGAATAATCAACTGCAATTTAGGTGGTTCAAGTATTTTTAACTGGATACCCAAGGAAAAGATTTCAAATAATAAGGATATTGCAAATGTGTTGACAAACTATCAGAATAAAGTTAAAAATCTTGATATGAAAGAATATGCGAAAAAATACAGGCAGTATCTTGATAGTGTTAAAATTGATAATAATCAAGCAGAAGATGTTATTGAACAGAATTCATGTTTTTTTGAGGAGTACGGTCCATACAACTGTGCTTTACCATCCGTTTTATACAACACTATGCTCAAAAAAATTATAAAATATCAAGTAAAGGGTATGTTGTGGTATCAGGGTGAATTTGATGCAATTGCAGCATATTCAGAAATTTACAAATCTGCTATGTATTCTTTGGTTGATAATTTAAAAAAAGAATCACGCAATCCTTATTATAACTTTATGTTTGTTCAACTTCCTCCTTGTAATTATCCTGATGCCATACAGTGGCAAGATATTTGTAATATACAACGCGAATTTTCCCTTGAAAATACACAATATGGGATGATAACAATCGGCGACTGTGGAGATGATAACATACACCCGCCACGCAAAAAACCAGTAGGTGAGCGATTAGCACTTGCTACTTTAAATCTTTCATATAATACACCGCAGGAATATTGTGGGCCAGTTGCTACAAAAGCCAACTTTGCCAATGGTAAAATTTCTATTGAATTTATTCATAATGAAGGTATGTATATTAAAGGTAATATAGGATATTTTGAGGTGGAGAATCAAGCAGGAGAATTTAAGAAATATAGAGCATACCTTTCTGAAAATGTTGTTTATATTGATTACACGAGTACTGAAAAACCAAAAAGTGTTCGTTATGCTTGGGCTACTTTTTATCATATAGGGTTATACAACAATAGTAATCTACCTGCAAGTGTTTTTAAAATTTATATTATAGAGTGAGGCATTTAAAAAATATAAGATAGAATGAAATCATAAATTCAAAAATTGATTGGGGATGCGAAATGAAAAAAGCAATTACATTTTTCCTTGCACTGTTTTTAGCAACCCCGTTATTTAGTAATACTTATGCGGCAACAGGGATCTATGATAAGGTTTGGGATTTTCAAAATAATAAGGTTGGGGACTATATGTCGGGTGATTTTATTGCTCCGAGAAACCGTTGGTATGCAGTATCAGATAAATATAGTATCTACAACAGTGTCTCCATTTGTTGAAAATGCAATTGGTATATTTGGCAAGGTAAAAAATGAAGTTTTTTTAAATGGTATTTTGGTAATAACTTGGGTTGATGAAAAAACTTGGTTTGCAAATTCCGGCTTCATAATCAATGCTTGGGATTTTGGTGGTTATATTGATGATATAAAAATTTCAAATGATATAAGTAAATATCGCCCAACAGGACCGGTCACATTAGTTCAAGATTCAGTTGTTGGTGTAAGCAGTATATTAAGTTCAATTATTGCGAATTCAAGCAATGGGACAACAAAATCATCAGTAGGAGTAACTGATAGTCAATCAGGAAATACTAATTCATTACAAAGCGATGCAATAACAGGAACATCTGGACAAAACGATAGTGGAACAATTTCATCCAATACAAGCAATACAGCAAGTGAAACTAATAATCCAAAGGTTCCAAACAAAGGGTCGCCATTATATATTATCATACTTATTATAGCAATAGTGCTTATTTTAGGTGCTGGTGGTGCGATTTACTTCTTTGTATTAAGAAAACCAAAGGTTTGAAAATTATTAGGGTGATGTCAAAAGATTTATGAAAACTTCAATAGTCAAACTCAAATTAATCAGAAGGAGAAATTATATGTTAGAACTTTCAAATCGACTATCAAAAGAACGACTTATGGAATGGGAAAATTTAAAATATGGTATGTTTATTCATTTTGGAATGAGCACTTTTGTGCAGAAAGAATATGCTTCGGGCAAGGATTTATCCACAATATATGCTCCAACTGAATTAGATGTTGACCAATGGATAAAAACAGCTAAACAAGCAGGTATGAAGTATGCTGTTTTAACTGCAAAGCACACCTCGGGACATTGCTTGTGGCCATCTAAATATACTGAATACACCATAAAAACGAGTTCTAATGATACAGATGTAGTTTATGAATATATGGCTGCTTGTTCTAAATACGGAATAGAACCGGGGATATATTATTGCTCGTGGGATAATCACCATTTGTTTGGTTCATTAACACCAAATTGTGAAAACGGAACATGGGAGACAGCATATGTAACTGAAGAATATTTGCAGTTTCAAGAAGCACAAATGAAGGAATTACTTAAAGAATATAAAGGAATAAAGGAATTTTGGTTAGACATTCCAATTTTCATTCCTCGTTCTGTTAGACAACGGTGGTATAATGAATTAACCTTAATTAATCCAGATATGATATATGTATCAAATAATGGTTTGAGCGATGGTTCTATTCTGTCTTTAAATAACACATGGACTACTGATGTAATAACTATCGAAAAGCATATGCCTTCAAGTACATATGACTATCAAAAAATAAGAGAAATTGAAGGGGGAAATTATTATTTGCCGGGCGAAGTATGCGAAACTATTTCCAAGGAATGGTTTTATGTGGATAATGATGAAGTTCGTAGTGATGGTGAATTGCTTGGGATATATTTATTATCTATTAAAAGAGGGGTAAATCTCTTGCTTGATGTGCCACCGGATTCAAGAGGAATAATAACCAACGAGCAAATAGGTGCACTAATGAGACTGCGTAAAAATTATGAACATATTTTAAACATTTAGGTATAAGATGTTACTAAATTTTACCTAAAGTTTTTCAAAAAAGCATTTATATTTAGATGAATTTCATATTTTTGCAGTATACATATATAGATTTACGAGGTATAATTAAATTAATCTTGATACAAACAAGGCGAAAAAACCAACTATTGTATCAGTAAAAAAAAATAAGGAGTGTGTAATATGAAAAAAATCCTAAGCACTTTAGTTGTAATTGTATTTGTTGTTGCAACTTTTGGAGCATTTTCAGCAAGCGCGGAAAACACATCAATCACTTTAGATTCTGGATTGGTATGGCAAACCGATGCTACAAGCACAATAACTCAAGATGGACCAAATGGTCTAATAATTCCGGCGGGTGAAACTATAGGTTGTGACTATTATACTCAAGAAGGTTTTGGTACTAACTACGATAGTGGATCTTTGGAATTTGAATTTCAACTTCCTGAGACAGCAGGAACTGCACAATTTAAAATCGGTGCTGGTGCAGTAGGAACTGATAATACGAGCTTTTATGCTGGCTTGGTCGTAAGTATTATTACTAATTTAGATCCAACTGATAATGTATTAATTAGAGGCACCCCTTGCTTTGCAGCTAATTCTCCAACAGACCCAATGGCAACATTAACTTTGTCAACCGGTACTTATCATAAAATGAGTATAGTGTTTGATGATTTTACAACCCTTAATTTCAGTCTATATATTGATGATGTAAGATTAATCAATAACCAAAGTGTTCCAGCACCTGTTTGGGGAAGCTTTTTCACAAGATGTGTTATAGTAGGTGGAGATTTGGGTATTGACTTCAAAAATATGTTTATTGCAGGAGATAAGGAAACATACAGACCACCATTTAACGGAATTACTGTAAGTCCTGAATCAGCAACTATTTATCAAGATGCAGTAACACAAGATGAAACTTTTACTTTATCACGTTCACCTGTAAGCGGAACAGTAGGTGTAACTTATGCTGGAACAGCATTAGTATTAGATACAGATTTTACTTATAATGATTCAACTCAAGAAGTAGTATTAAAAAATGAATTTTTAAGCACTTTAGACGGCGGAAAAGTGAAAATAATAACAATTGATGTAGGAGATGGTGCAGATAATCCTCTCTTGACAATAACCGTAAACTCAAATGGCAATATAAATTTAACTGATAAGTTTAGTTTAAGTGGCGGGGCATCATTAGCCGATAACACTATTACAATGGCTGACAGTTATAGTTTAGGTAGTTATGATTTCTTGCCTTGGGACCAAAAAAACGAGGGTGCTATAGAATATGATTTAACTTTTAATGCCTATACAGAATATAATACTGTATACATTGGATGGGCGTATGAAAATATTAAAGTAGCATTTGTAGATTTAGAAGATGGCACAATGAAAGTTCAACTCTCAAGGGGAAGTGATGCAACTATATGGAGTTTATCTGATGCAATGTCACTTGTATATGATCAACAATACAATGTAAAAATTAGTTACAGATTTGATTGGGATACTAAATTATTGACTATTTCGGTTTATTTAGATGATGTAGCTGTTTATGAAAACTTTTCATGTGATTATGTTACAACGATGTGGTATGGATTTGTATTTTCAAAATATTATGTAGAATCCTCGAATATTACTCTAAGTGATTTCCAATGGTATGCAGATAAAAATATGGTTCTTTCTCCGATTGTTGGCGATATTAATTATGACCGCACTATTGACATTCAAGATTTGGTTGGAATTAAGCAAGGTTTATTAGGAATTAATACAATAAGCGGTATTTATTTGACTGTAGGAGATATTGATAATTCAGGATATATTTCTATAAGTGATTTATTGGCAATTAAAAAACATATTTTAGGAATACAATTAATAGGTTAAGGATATTTTAATACAATACAAATGTGTGCCTTAAAAATTATTGTATATGATTCGCTCTAGATTGCACAAATAAATAAACACTCCTTATACTTTGATTTTTTGTATTAGGAGTGTTTGTTTTATTTAATACTGAATTATTATATTTTAAAAACAGTTAAATACTTTGTAAGAGAAGAGGGGAAATATTGAAAAAGATTATTAATTTTATTCTCGCTATTGCCTTAATTATTTCAATTCCTATTTTTAGAGTTAGTGCGACAGATTTAGATTTAACTCCTGACAAATGGTCTTTATCATCCGGAGCATACGAAAATTCCGGCGAAATAGTTTTTCCTGCCTATGGTATTGCAGAGTATAACTTTGCAACATTAGACCAAAATACAGAGGGGTCATGTGAATATGACTTAACTTTAAATGCTCCATCGGCGTGGAATAGTTTATACCTCGGTTGGCAGTATGAATATATTAAAATAAATATTGTAGATAATGGAAGTAATGCCACAACCATTTCACTCGTAAAGGCAAGCAATGCAACTACAATGTATACTTCTACTCCAATAACAGTAAGCTATTATACTTCACATCAAGTTCAAGTTAATTACTCTTTTAACGGAACATCAAAAGAAATCAATATTTCAGTTTATTTTGACTCAGTGGCAGTTTTTGATAATATAACATGTAATTATAGCACAACTCTTTGGAATGGATTTGTATTTTCAAAAATGTTACTTGAATCCGCAAACTCAAGTGTTGAGAATTTTATTTGGCATTCAAGTATTAGCAATTTTGTTGAACCAACTTCAACTCCAACTCCAACTTCAACTCCAACTTCAACTTCAACTTCAACTTCAACTTCAACTCCAACTTCAACTCCAACTTCAACTCCAACTCCAACTCCTACTGCAACTGCAACCTTTTTTAACTATAATGTTTCTGATAATTCTGTTTTAACGGGAATTTCAGAGGCTATGAATTCATCAACATTTTCAACAGGAGTTTATCTTGCAAGTGATACAACAATGAGATTGTTAGATAAAGAACAAATAGCACTTGAACAAGAAGATTATGTTGGAACAGGTGATACAGTTGAATTGAGTTCCGGAAGCGATGAACATACTTATTCCGTACTTCTTAAAGGCGATGTAACGGGTGACGGAGAAATATTAATAGATGATTTGGTTACCACAAAATCTCATTTATTAAATATTAACCAATTATCAGATTTATATATGAACGCCGCAGATATTTATTCTAAGGGTATTATTTCTATCAGTGATGTTATTTCTATTAAAAAGCACATTCTTGGAATTAACAAAATATCGCAAAATAATTATTCAAAAGAAATATTTGTGGCTACGAACGGAAACAATACTACCGGTGATGGAACCATTTCAAATCCATACTTAACAGTGGAAAAAGCTCGTGATGTTATTTCTAATATTAAGAGCACATTAGGACTTCCAACAGGGGGAATAGTAGTTTATCTAAGAGGTGGAACATATACAAGAACTGGAGCCTTTGCACTTGGAACAGCTAATTCCGGTGAGCAAAGCAAACCCATAGTCTATATGAACTACAATAATGAAACTGTTATTTTTGAGGGTGGAACCAGTTTAAATAAAGACAATTTCATTACCTGCACAGATACTGCTATTACAAATAGAATTATAGATACAACCGCAAGAACGGCTTTAAAAGAGTTTAATTTAACTGCAAATGGAATTACTGACCTTGGAACAATTACAAGAAGAGGTTATTACTTAAATCAAGGTGCGGGTACTGTTCAACCTGAATTGTTCATTGGTGAAAGTAAAATGCAATTAGCTCGTTGGCCAAATGCAGGGAAAATAGTATATGATAGTGTGGTTTCGGGGGGGACACCTCCAACTTCAAGTACAAATGGTGGCACCGGAGCGGTTCTTGGTTTCACAAACGCATTAAGCCGTTTTGGAAGTTGGACTTGGGGTTCAAGTTCAACTAATGACATTTGGATAGATGGCATCTTATCTTCAGATTGGTCATGGACATATAACAGAGTAGCATCTAAAAATACTGCTAATACGCAAATGACTTTAGCCTATGGGGATTCAGGGGGTGCTACTAATACCTGGTGCTTGACAAGAGGTTTCTATTTTGAAAATGTTTTAGAAGAAATTGATATGCCTGGCGAATATTATATTAATCGTGCTAATGGCAAGTTATACCTATATCCACCTTCAAATTTTAATAATTCAGATATTAATGTAAAACTTTCAAGAGCAACATTCAATTTAGTTGAATTGAATAATGTTTCAAATGTAACTTTTAGAGGAATAATTTTTGAACTTGGAAGGGCCGGTGCAATTTATGGCATACACTTTTGGGACTCTGTAAGTCCAAATACCGAAAATAACATTTTGCTTGATAAGTTAGAAATACGAAATATGCCGGGTTATGGTGTTTATCTAAGTGGAAAAAATAATGTAATATCAAACTGCCGTATAGGAAATATTGGTAATACGGCAATAGGTATTAATGGAGGAGAAGTAACAACATTAGAACCCTCAAACAATATTATTCAAAACAATTACATTCATGATATTGGAGAAGTTGTAAAAGTATATCAGCCGGCAATTGCTATATACGGGGTTGGCTCAATATTAAGTCATAATATTATAAAAGAAACTCCTCACGAAGCTATAGGAATTAGCGGGAATGACCATCTCCTTGTTGGAAATGAGTTTTATAACTGCTCTAATAGCTTCCGTGATATGGGTATAATATATACAAATCTTGGAGCATCGCCGATGCAAAGAGGAAACAAAATTTATTCTAACTATTTTCATGATTACGATGCAGGCTCTTTGGGAACACCAAATGTTTCAGATGTTTGGGGAGTATATCTTGATAATGGAACGCAGGGTTTTGAGGTAAAGAACAATGTGTTTGCGAGTTGTTCAAAGTCGGGTGCGATTTTCACTAATGGCGGAGGCTATAACAAGATTGAGCATAATATTTTTGTAAATATGCCAACGCCTATGCAACACTTATTTATGTATCTTGCTGACTGGGCATACTCAGCAGGTCTCGTTAAGCAATCTGCGGATTATTGGTCGGCTGAACAGACTGCCAAATTTGATAATAATGGAACATCCTATACATTAAAGTCTTCCTATTCGGCATATAGTAAATATTCAGGACTTTTAGAATTTATGCAACTTGGAAGCACCGTTACTAAGATGAAAAGCCTTACATTGCCTGCTTTTACCACTTTGGAGAAAAGCTCCATTTGGATTTCTCAGCCTCAAATTACCTTTAAGAACAGTTTGATATATAATAATGAGGTTCCATTAAGTAATACAGTTGCAACATTCGGAACATTTGCCGGTATTAATATTTATGGAAATGTTAATGGGGGTGATATGTCAGCAATTAATACTTCTTCAAATGTGTTGCAGTCTACCGACCCGGGTTTTGAAAGCCTTGCAAATAAGAATTATCAAATTTCTTCGGGTTTGTTTTCTGATGTAGATTTTTCTTCTATGAGTGCAATTAACACAACAAATATATATTCATCTATAAGTCCAACAACTTTGGTTTCTTTTAACACTCTTTGGCCTAAAAACGGAGATACTAATATTTCCAAAACAGGTTCACCAACGAGAGTGATTAACTATTCTAATTCTATTAGTGCATCTGGAGTATATCTTAATTGGGAGAAAACTCCCGGTTGCGACCAATATGTTGTGGAAATTGCAACTAATTCAACCTTTACTACCGGTTTAATTACTAAAACTGCTACTAAAAATAGTGTTACAGTTGGAAATTTAACTGGCTCAACGAAATATTACTGGCGAGTAACAGCTAAAAGCCTTGCTAAGGGAAATACATCTACACTTGCAAATGCAAATGGAACTATGAACTTTACAACAGCGGCATAGTTATTACAAAAAGATTATAAAGACTTATTATTGAAACAAATTTAATAAGGTGTTTAGTATATCAAAGTATATTTATAGGAGGTGAATTAGGAATTTATTTAAGAAAGGGGGAT
>CAZFQD010000060.1:0-12768 GCA_964520885.1 uncultured Oscillospiraceae bacterium
AACAAGGTTTTATTGTCCATTGGCAGAAAGGCTGTTACCACTGGCTTTGGCTTAGAAACCTTAGGAGTTGAACTCGACAAAGGCGGGATAAAAACTGATAATTGTGGTAGAACAAATATTGAAAATTTGTATGCCGCAGGAGATGTAAATGGAATTTCAATGTTAGCCCATACCGCTTATAGAGAATCCGAAGTAATTATAAATAATATTACAGGCAAAAAGGATATAATGAGATACAATGCTATTCCAAGTATTATATATACAAATCCAGAAGTAGCAAGCGTTGGCGAAACCGAAGAAAGTGCAAAAGCAAAGGGTTATGAAGTTGTTTCCGCCAATATTTCTATGATGTATAGCGGCCGTTATGTAGCCGAAAATTCTGACCTTACCGGAATATGTAAATTAGTTATAGACAAAAAGTATAATCGCCTATTAGGAGTTCATTTAATTGGCAACTATGCTTCTGAAATAATATACGGTGCCGCTTTAATGATTGAAACAGAAATGCGGATTGAAGATTTAAAAGAATTAGTTTTCCCTCATCCAACAGTTTGTGAAATAATTCGAGAAGCACTATTTACAGTGTAACATTTGAAAGGAGATAAATAATATGCCTAAATCACAATTAATTTCACCAGATGAAATTAGAAAATCAGATTTTATCACATTTAAGGACATCCCTGTTAATCAGTATAAGAAAACAATTTACGAGGAGAAGAAGAAATTTACAAAATCCGAATTTATGAGGATTTTTCGTGATATGGCTTATATTCGTGAGTTTGAAACTATGCTACAATCGGTAAAAATTAACGGTGTTTATCAAAACTTTGAACATTCGTATCCCGGCCCCGCACATTTATCAATTGGTCAAGAGGCTAATGCAGTAGGACAATCTTATTTATTAAATATAGACGACTTTATTTTTGGTTCTCATAGAAGTCATGGTGAAATATTAGCTAAAGGTCTTTCAGCCATTGAAAAACTAAGTGATGAAGAATTAACAACGGTTATGAGCGAATTTTTTGGTGGTTCTATTTTAAATGCAATTAAGGGTAATCAAAAAACTAATAGTATTAAGGAATTAGCAATGGATTTCTTGCTTTATGGAGCATTAGCAGAAATATTTGCACGCGAAACTGGCTTTAACAAAGGCTTAGGCGGTTCAATGCACGCATTTTTCCTTCCATTTGGTATTTATCCTAATAATGCAATTGTTGGTGGCTCTGCCCCAATTGCTTTAGGTTCCGCTTTATATAAAAAGGTTAATCAAAAGAAAGGCATTGTTATTGCAAATGCTGGTGATGGCTCTTTGGGATGTGGACCTGTTTATGAATCAATGAATTTTTCTGCTATGGACCAATTAAAAGAACTTTGGGACGATGCTCACAAGGGTGGCTTACCAATTCTTTTCTTCTTTAATAATAATCAATATGGTATGGGTGGGCAAACTAATGGCGAAACAATGGGCTATAAATTCTTAGCACGAATTGGTGCCGGTGTTAACCCCGAACAAATGCATGCTGAGAGAGTCGATGGATATAATCCACTTGCAGTTATAGATGCGGTTAAACGCAAAAAAGCTATTCTTGAAAAGGGGCAAGGTCCTGTTCTATTAGATGTTATTACCTATCGTTTAAATGGACATTCAACTTCAGATGTACAGTCTTATAGAACAAAGGAAGAATTAGAGGCTTGGCAAGCAGTTGACCCTCTTATCACCTATCGCAAAAATTTAGTTGATGCTGGTATTTCTAAGGATGAAGACTTTGAAATAATTTGGATTGAAGTGCGTGAGCGAATACTTAAAATCTGCAAGTTAGCGGCTGATAAAAATGTTTCTCCATACATTGACCTTAAGAAAAACCCTCGATACATTGAAAATCTAATGTTTTCAAATAGCAAAGTTGAAAAGATGGAAGACCGTGAATGTGATGTTTTGATTCCAAAGGAAGAAAACCCAAGAGTTATTAAACTCAAAAGCAAATCGCGTTTCGCTTTTGATGAGAGAGGTAAACAAATTTCAAAATTAAAGCAATTTAATGTTAGAGACGGCTTATTTGAAGCAATTTTAGATAAATATTACACAGACCCAACACTTATATCTTACGGCGAGGATGTTAGAGACTGGGGCGGTGCTTTCTCAGTATATAGAGGCTTATCTGAGGCTATTCCATATCATCGTTTGTTCAATTCTCCAATTTCTGAAGCGGCTATTGTTGGCAGTGCTGTTGGATATGGATTAAGTGGTGGTAGAGTAATTCCCGAATTAATGTATTGCGACTTTATTGGTAGAGCCGGAGACGAAATATTCAACCAACTTGCAAAATGGCAAGCTATGAGTGCGGGTGTTATTAAAATGCCTGTTGTTCTTAGAGTTTCTATTGGCTCAAAATATGGTGCTCAACATTCACAAGATTGGACATCTTTAGTTTCTCATATTCCGGGACTAAAGGTTGTTTTCCCTGTTACTCCTTATGATTGCAAGGGGTTAATGAACACTGCTTTAATGGGTACAGACCCTGTTGTATTCTTTGAAAGCCAAAGATTATATGACACTGGAGAAATGTTCCATAACGAAGGTGTTCCAGAAGACTATTATGAAATACCTTTTGGTCAACCTGATATAAAAAAAGAAGGCACAGATGTTACGATTTTAACAATTGGTGCTACGCTTTATAAAGCTATTGATGCGGCAAAGATTTTGCAAGATAAATACAATATATCCGCCGAAGTTATTGATGCACGAAGTATTGTTCCTTTTAATTATGATTTAGTTCTACAATCAATTAAGAAAACAGGCAAGATTATTCTTGCAAGTGATGCTTCTGCGAGAGGTTCCTTCTTAAATGATTTAGCAAGAAACATTACAGAGTTTGCTTTTGACGACCTTGATGCTCCTCCCGTTGTAGTTGGTGCTCAAAATTGGATTACTCCTCCATTTGAATGGGATGCAGATTATTTCCCACAACCCGAATGGATAATTGATGCTTTTCATGAAAAAATTATGCCTTTAGAAGGATATACTGCAATGAATAATTACACTATGCAAGAGCAATTGAGAAAATCAAGAGA
This sequence comes from uncultured Oscillospiraceae bacterium, assembly GCA_964520885.1. GTDB lineage: Bacteria > Bacillota > Clostridia > Oscillospirales > SIG519 > CAZFQD01. Next base: position 3,073 of record CAZFQD010000060.1, read on the forward strand.
AGGCATATAGTTATTAGTTGATAGTATTTATTATTTATTATTTATTATAATTGAAAGGATGTCTATTTTGAAAATATTTATTGATACCGCTAATATAAATGAAATAAAAACCGCTTATGAATTAGGAGTTATTAGCGGAGTAACTACAAATCCTTCTATAATTGCAAGGGAAGGCAAAAAGTTTTCCGATGCAATTAAAGAGATAACCGAAATAATGGTTGATGGTTTTATTTTTGCTGAAGTTATTAGTTTAAATGCACAAGGTATGATTAAGGAAGGCAGAGAGCTTGCAAAGATTAATGACAGAATGATAGTTAAAATTCCAATGTGTGCCGAAGGCTTAAAGGCTACTAAGGTGCTTTCTAAGGAAGGCATTAGAATTTGTATTACGCTGTTGTTCTCTGAATGCCAAGCAATTTTAGCGGCTAATGCCGGAGCCACCTATGTCGCTCCTTTTGTTGGTAGGATTGATGACATTGGTTGGGATGGTGTCGCATTAGTTGCAGGTATTCGTGAAATATTTGATACTCAGGGTATTAATGTTCAAATTATTGCGGCAAGCACAAGACATCCAATGCATATAAATGCTCTTGCTAAATGTGGCTGTGATATTGCTACAGTTCCATATAAAATAATTATGCAAATGATTGACCATCCGCTTACAACCTCAGGACTTAAAAAGTTTATGGAAGATTGGGAAACGGTTCCTAAATAGGAATTAGGAGTTAGGAACAAATATTCACAATTAAATCTATAAAACGGCTCTATTACAACCATTCCTCATTACTCTTTATCCTAAAAAATGAAAGTAAATTCATTGGGGGCCAATCAAATAATAATTTGATTGCCCCCCTAATATTTGCTGTTAAATTGTAATGCTGTTTCGCATTTGAAAATGTAATTAGTAAAATAAAATTGAATACATAATTATCTTAAAAAAATCATTCGGTTTAACAAAACCACTATAATATTTTTAAATACTATCTTCTTATCCTACTTCTAAGATAACCATAATTGACTCTCATTCATTTCCAATGGAATCACCCTCTAACAACAAATTCATGAATTTAAGTATTGTAGTAATACTACGGTTATATATTAGCACACATTTTAATAAATTGCAATAGATTTTGTGCAAATTTTCTATTTTCTATCAACATTACAAATATTCATTGTTATATTTGTGCAAATGCACAGGATAACCTAACTCCTAATTCCTAATTCGGTATGTCCATTATTTTATTTATTACAAGCCCCGTAATAATTTTAGGATAAAAATATGTTGATTTTTGTGGCATCTTTTCCCCTGCTAATGCTACATCCTTTATTTGGCTAACCTTAGTTGCATTTAAAATAAAACTACACTGATATTTTCCACTGTCAACCCCTTCAATAGTTTCACTTAAATCTCTTGTATAAGATAAATTGATTTCATTTGCCATATTTTCTTTATCAATTCCCAAAACTTCTAAAATTAAAGTATGTAAAACTGCAACATCTAAATCTCTGTAAGCATTACATTTTTCTGGCATTGCTTGTGTCATAGCATTTTCATCTGTTAAGGTCAATAAATAATACTCATCATTTCCAACATAAAAAGCAAACACTTTCTTGTCAGAATTTTGTTCTAATATTTCTTCAATATTTTTCGAACCTTTTTTCTTTTCAATAGAAAAATGTCCATAAGTGCCTTCACTTTTTTCTTTGTCATCTAATCCCTGTAATATTTTTTTAATATTAAAATTAAGCAAATCCTTAATTAATCTATAAGTAGGAAAAACAACCAAGCCTTCGTTTTCCATATCAACAAGCATCATCATAACGAAATTTCCTAAATGGTTTTCATCTTTAATAATGCCGTCTTCAATTAACTTTTTTTTAAAATTTAATGCGGTTTCATATCTGTGATGACCATCTGCAATAAATAATTGCCTGTTTTCAAAATCATTGGCTAATTTTTCTATTTCTTTTTCATCATTAACGAACCACATTCTGTGAACAATATTATCATAGGTGGTAATCTCAATATCAGCTTTATTTTGAGAAAGGCTATCAATTTTATTTTTTGTAGTTCTGTTTTCATCCATATAAAGTGAATATATTTGGCTGAAATTACAATATGTTTCACTTATTAAATTAAATCTATCTGTTTTTGCCTTTGAAAGCGTTTCCTCGTGAGGCAAAACTATATTTTTTGAAAATTCTTCAATTTTTACAAGACAAATAACACCTTTGATTTTTTTTGTAATTCCCTTTACTAAAAATTCTTCTTCATAAATATATATTGCATCTTGTTTATCCTGCAATAAAACTTTCCCATCTTGCCACTTTTTTAATATTTTTGCGGCATTTTTATATAAATTTTCACCTTTTGGAAGTTCTAAATTTACCATATTAAATTTATTTTTTGCAACCAATTCTTCTCTTTTTGTTTTCGGAATAATATCATAAGGTGGACAAACAACCTCACATATATTTCCAACAATCTCTTCATTAAATCTTAATCCTTTAAATGGTTTTATAACAGCCATTTATTTCCACTTCCCCTTTTTAACAATAATACATATATTAAACCTTAAATTTATTTCATAGTCAATTAAAATTGGAAAAAAAATTATATAATTTTATTGTTTAATTTGTGCAAAATATTATTGAAATAAACAAAAATGGAGGATTAAAAATGTTTAATGATAATAATGGCTTTCTAAAAGGTATGTTAACCGGTGTTGCTGTTGGTGCTGTCATTAGTATGGTTACAGCAAAGCCAATAACTCGTTCGAAAATGCGTTTTATGAGAAAAAATGCAGGTAAAGCTATGCGTGCCGTTGGAAGCTTTGTGGACAATGTTACAAAGTAAAAAAATCTTAAGGGTAAAATTGTTGCACAATTTTAACAACCCCTAAGCAAATAAAAATCTTACCTTCATATTATTTGAAGGTAAGATTTTTTTGAAAATAAATTATCTGCTGTGGCAATCGTCTTTGCCTTTTTCAAATGCATCTTGAGCACCCGGATAATCGCAAAATTGCAATGGGAAAAATTCATCTGTTGGGAATTTGATTTTTTTAAATAGTTTGCACGGGTCATCTTCACTGCCACCAATACATTCTTTTTCTGGAATGCAAAAGTCATAAGCTGGAACTAATAACTGAACTCCTCTTTCAATGCGAATAATTGAGAAAAGCCCTAAGGTTACATAGAGATGCTTGTGTTCATCACTATCAACTAATTGGTCATCAAAGCAGTTGCAAATAAAATCTGGCAAGCAGGAAATATCCATTTCACAACAACCGCAGAATTTTTCGCAAGGTGCAACAACTTTAAGCCCTAAAGTAATTGGGTCAACAACTTCCACACATGCTTTTGGCATATTTGTCTTGCTCATAAGCTGTGGGTCACTACCTTGTGGCTTGTATTTTGAAGAGAAAATTTTTGCGTTGCCCTCACTACCAAACAATATAACCTTTTTGTCATAGGTACATAATCCTTCTATCTCTTGTGGCTTTGATACTCCTAAGAAGCAATCAAATGTAACACGGAAAAAGAACTTAATGTCCACTGAATAGAAGCCCTTGTTAAAGGGAACTGGCTCAACATCAATGTAAACCCAAATTACCTCTGCAGTTTTACATTTAATATTAATTGCCTTGTCCGCTATAGCCTGTCCGCATCTTGTAAGATAAACTCTTAAATCTTCTAAACAATCCTTATCCTTACAACTATCGTATATCTTATTTGCATCAATGCAGACCGCTTCTTTAAAATTATGGTTACCACAAACTGGTCCCGGAGTTATTTTATTATCCCCCATATATATCCTCCTTCTAATAATATTGAATACATTATTATGTTTCAATAATAGTTTATGAGAATATATTCAATTAGTTACAAGAATTATTAATTTGAGCATACTTCAACAGCAGGAGTAACGCCAATTATTTTGCATACTCTGCTTTCTTTTAAATTATTAAGAAAAAGACTTAATTTTGAAATGTTTTATGAATTAATAAAGTTATTCCTTAATTGTTTCTTTATACAATTTTATACTTTTTTCTATAATTTTTATTGCACTTTCTTTTCCCTCTATCTTATTAACTACAGTTTCCTTATACTCTAATGCCTTATACACCTCATAAAAATGCCTTATCTCAGCAAAAAGATGCTTAGGCAACTCGTTAATATCATTATAACAATTGTAATACGGGTCTGTTTTGCAAACAGCTATTATTTTCTCATCTGATACCCCATCATCAATCATTTTCATAACACCAATAGGAAAACATTCAACCAATGTCAAAGGGGTTATACTTTCTGAGCAAAGCACCAGAACATCAAGAGGGTCGTTATCGTCAGCTAATGTTAAGGGAATAAACCCATAATTTGCAGGATAATGCGTAGAGGTAAATAAAACTCTATCAAGTCTTAGCATACCCGTTTCTTTATCAAGCTCGTATTTGTTTTTTCCACCTTTTGAAATTTCAATTACTGCTAAAAAATTTTCAGGTTTAATTCTATTGCTATTCATATCATGCAAAATATTCATAAAAAGCCCCTTTATATTATTTTTTTAATTAATTTTTTTCAATTCTACTTTGCGACCTTTTCAAGGAGTTTTTTTACCTCTTGTGGCTTTAACATTTTACCAAATGATACAACTTTACCATTTACAACAATACCCGGTGTTTTAATTACGCCATAACTTGCTACCAACATCGGGTCGTTAATTTTTTCAACATCTGCATTAATTTCAAGTTCTTTAACAGCATTTAAAACATAATCATAAAGAACCTCGCAAGCTTTACAACATCCGCCTAATACTTTAATCTCCATTAATAAAACCTCCTCTTAAAATCCTAAATAAAACATATACAGAGCAATAAGCATAATAAAAATACCCATAATAATTTTTATAATAAAACTTAATTTCCCATATTTTTTACTCGCTGTTATTTTTTGAACAAATCCTATTGAAGTCCCTGCAACCAAAACCAGTGCACTATGTCCTATAGAATAAATCAAAAGCAAAAAAGCCCCCCAAAGCAAATTTCCTTCTTTTGCAACTGTGGCAAGCAATACTATAAGCACCGGTGTTGCACAAGGAAATGAGAAAAATCCTCCAAGAATACCTGCAAAAAACGCCCCAATATAACCTTTTTTAGTGTTTTTAGCAATAGCAAAAGATGAAGGAATAAAATTATATATCTCCCAAGTTTGAAGTGCCATTAAAAGCATTAGAACGCCAAGAATTATAAACCACCAAGAGCCAACACCCATCATCAACTTGCCAAGCAAAGATGCCATAACTCCAAGTACAGTAAATGTTATTGCAGAACCAGACGCAAAGGTTAGCGATAATCTAAATGCTTTTTTTATGTCTTTATTGTTAGTTCCTCCAACAAAGCCAATTACAAGTGGAACACTTGAAAGAGAACAAGGGGTAAATGATGTTAAGATTCCTGCAAGCAAAGAAAGTAGCGGAGCAAGCCATATATTTGCAGTAATTGACGAGGATAAATTCTCAAGCCAAACATTAATCATTTCATTCATCGGCAAGCCCTATTTCCCTTAGTGCTGTAAGAATTTCGTCCTTTTTCATACCGCCTTTATGTGCTGTGAAAATATGCTCGTTTGTGGTTCTGTCTGTATATAAAAGCATTTTCATTTCATCAGGGTTTTTTGGAGTATAAGGCTTCCCATTTTTATCTATAAAAATTTGTGTTGGAATTACTTCAATAGGATAACCTTCAGCAAAAGATGTATATTTCCATACATCAACAAACTTTACAATTGCCTTGCCACGAAGTTCTTCATTCAGTTCTTTTAATACAGGTGCCATCTCCTTACATGGAATACAAGAATCTGCACCAAAGTCTATAATAATAGGAATACCATATGACTTTAATTTTTTAAGGTCAATTTTTTCTGTCACATGAAGTTCAAAATCAGAATTGTTCACATTAAGGTTGTCTTCTTTTTCACTATTATTGCTTATTAAGTTTGAGGAAGAGAGATTTTGCTTTTCGCTATCCCTCACAAACCAAATAGTTCCAACCAAGCACACAAGTATAATTGGCACGACTATTTTTATTACATTTTCTTTTTTCATTGGCAACCACACTCTTCACACAAAGTATAATCAATTACAGGATACCAAGTTTTTGACATAAACTTTACCTCGCTTTATTTATATTAATAAAAATCCAAAAGCATTGAATGTATATCCTATTATTATAATGCCCAAAGTAACAATTCCTACAAAAATACCCAACAATTTAGGTTTAACAACTTTTTTAAGCATTATAATTGAGGGCAAAGATAGTGCCGTAACTGCCATCATAAAAGATAAAATCGTCCCCGAACCAATTCCCTTAGCAAAAAGTGCTTCAGCAATAGGAATAGTGCCAAATATATCAGCATACATAGGAATACCCACAGCTGTTGCAAGTAAAACTGAAAAGGGATTGTTTGAACCTATTATAGTATTTATTATATCAGTTGGTATCCAATTATGAATTAAAGCACCTATTCCAACTCCTATTACTACATAAAGCCAAACTCTCTTTATTATTTCAGCAACCCCATCTTTTGCATAAATAAGACGGTCTTTTCTTGTAAGTTCTTGACTTTCTATATTAACATTTTTTCCAGTTCTAACAAATGGTTCAACATATTTTTCAAGCCCTAATTTATCAATTAATGTTCCGCCTATAACTGCAAGAATTATTCCAACTACCACATAAGCAATTGCAATTTTAAACCCAAACACGCTCATTAAGAGTATAAATGCGGCTAAATCAACAAGTGGAGAAGATATTAAAAACGAAAATGTAACGCCAATAGGTAGCCCTGCATTAGTAAAACCAATAAAAAGAGGTATGGAAGAGCAAGAGCAAAAAGGAGTTACCGTTCCAAGCAATGCTCCTAAAATATTTGCCAAAATTCCCTTAAATTGTCCAAGTATTCTTTTTGTGCGTTCAGGCGGAAAATAGCTTTGAATATAAGAAATTACAAATATCAACACAGACAATAAAACGAATATTTTAATAATATCATATATATAAAACTGTAAACTTCCGCCAATTCTTGTTTTTATATCAAGTCCTAAAGTTGAAAAAACTCCGCCAATTAAATCATTTAACCATTTCATACCAAGAATTTGTTGCTGAAAAAAATCCCATATTACTTTCATCGCTCGCATTCCTTTTCTATAATATATTGTTTTTTTTCATTTATAAACATAAATAACTTATCAAATTTTTCTCTATTTAAATAATAGTGCATCCAAATACCTTTTTTTCTCCCATTAACCAATCCACATTCGCAAAGAATTTTCATATGATGAGATAAAGTTGCCTGAGTAATATTTAACTTTTCTAAGATTTTACAAGCACAAATTTCATCTTTTGATAAAATATTTACTATTTTTAGCCTGTTTTGGTCGCTTAGTGCTTTAAATAATAAAATTAATTCTTCCATTGCTTTTGTCTCCCAATACATAGATATATATTTATATGTATTATATTTAATAGATAGATGTTTGTCAATATGTTTTTAAACATTTTATTGACTAATTTTTATTAAAGTCATATAATTATTATTAATTACACTCAAATAATTAATTAAGGATGATTAACAATGGGTATTGATGAAATAGTTACATTTAATAAATATTTGTAGGGAACGCATTTTATGCGTTCCGAATGAACATTGAATAATTATTAATTATTTTGCGGAACGCATAAAATGCGTTCCCTACAACTTTTCCTTTTTGAAAGGATTTTTATATGGAAAAAGTTATTCTTGAAAAGTTAAAAAATAAAGCCTTGAATTTGCCATTAAAGCCCGGAGTTTATCTTATGAAGGATTTAGATGGTAAAATTATTTATGTTGGAAAGGCAAAAGCACTTAAAAATAGAGTTGTTAGTTATTTTCAAAATGTTAATAAACATTCAGCTAAAACTTATGCCTTAGTTTCCAATATTGCTGATTTTAATGTTTTATTGGTGCCTAGTGAATTTGAGGCCCTTTTATTGGAATGTAATTTAATTAAAAAGCACAAACCTCATTACAATATTTTATTAAAGGATGATAAAGGCTTTCCATTTATTAAAATAACTGTTAATGAGGATTTTCCAAGAGTTTTATTATCAAGAAAAAGAGATAACGACAGTGCAAAATATTATGGTCCATATAAAAGTAGCACAATTGCAAAGAATATAATTGACACTGTAAACAAAACTTTTCGCTTACCCACCTGTAATAACACTTTTAAGCGAAAAAATGGGCGAGTTTGCCTTAATCATCACATTAAGCTTTGCGTGGGACTTTGTAATAACAAAATGTCCAAAGAGGAATATGGCGAAATTATTTCAAATGCAATTTCCTTTTTTGAGGGCGATAATACTAAGGTTTTAAGTGAAATTAAACTTAAAATGGAAAATGCTTCTGATAAACTTGACTTTGAAAAAGCCGCATATTACAGAGATTGTTATAATAGTGTTACTCGTTTAAATGAAAGGCAGAAAATAATTGTCCGAAAATCATTAAATGCCGATGCAATTTCACTTTGTGCTAGTGAAAATAATAGTTGTATTAATGTCCTGTCGGTAAAAAACGGAAGTGTTATATCAAGCAGTAGCCATATAATAACCAATACAGAAAATGAAAGCCAAAAGAGTTTGTTAAATGAATTTATTTGCAGATTTTATGAGCAGTTTTTGGCAATTCCTCCAATTATTTATACTGAGCAAGAGCCGGAGGATAAAGCACTATTGACAGAATATTTATCTTATTTAAAAAATTTAAAAGTTATAATTTCCAAGCCATTAAAAGGTGATGGATTGGCTTTAATTAATATTTCGCAGGCAAATGCACAAGAATACTTAAACATTTATAAAGGCAGAACAGATAAATTAACAAGAAGTATGGATGCTTTTTCAAAATTAGCACGATTAGAAACAACTCCCAAAACCATTGAACTTTACGATATTTCCCAAACGAGTGGGACTAATATGGTAGCAGGAATGGTAGTTTTTGAGGATGGAAAACAAAAAAAAGAAAGTTACCGCAGATTTTCTATTGATAAAGTAGAAATAAAAGACGATTTATCGGCAATGGCAAATGTGGTAGAGCGAAGAATAAAACGATATAAAGCAAATGATGAGGCTTTTAATGTTTTGCCCGATTTAATAATTGCAGACGGGGGAATAAATCAGGTAAATGCTATTTTGAAAGTGCTTTTAAATGAGAAAATTCAAATTCCTGTAATCGGCTTAAAAAAAGATATAAAGCACAAAACTAAGTCAGTTGTGCTTAGTAATGGTGCGGAAATACCATTAAATACTGATATTGAAGCCTTTTCATTCGCAGGCAAAATGCAGGAGGAAGTTCACCGCTTTGCTATTGCTTATCATAGGACAAAACGCACAAGCAGTGTAAAGGGTAGTGCCTTAACAGAAATAGAGGGCATTGGCAAGCAAAAAGCCAAAGAACTTTATAAGCATTTTCATTCAATTAAGGCAATAAAAGAAGCTCAAATTGATGAACTTATAACCATTAAGGGCATAACAAAAATGGTTGCACAAAATATAAAGGAATATTTTGAATAATAAATAGTTTCCTTGTCATTGCGAGCCTCCCTTTGTCATTGCGAGCCTCCCTTTGTCATTGCGAGCGAAGCGTGGCAATCTCAACCCC
>CAZFQD010000061.1:0-12572 GCA_964520885.1 uncultured Oscillospiraceae bacterium
TGTGCATTGTTACAGCCCCCTTAAAGAAAATACAAGGGGGGTGAAGAAATGATCAGAAAAAGGAATAGAGTTATATCAGCAATTACAGCATTTATATTAGCGGTTACTTTTATAAACGTAAACTTTTCGAGTTTTAAAGTCTACGCTGAACAAAATAACACAAATCAAATCAAAGGGATATTTATATCAGGTGAAAAATCAGAATTTGTAAAAGAAAAATATGGATATACAGATTTAACAGAAATAAAAGAAGATAATGCATTTGCACAGTGGCAATTTAATGTTGAACAAGACGGTAATTATAACCTTAACTTTGAATACTATACCCTTAATGGTAAGGGTTTTGATATTGAATATATAATTTTGCTTGATAATGAAAACACTGATGAAAATACCCAAACATATATCTTAAAAAGACAATGGAAAGATGCTAATATTATTAAGCAGGATAATAAAGGTAATGATATCAGACCGGACACGCAAGAAGTTTTTGGATGGCAAAAAGCTGAAAACTTTAACTCTGACGGAACAGATCAAAATCAAAAGACTTTTTCATTGAAAGCAGGAACACACAAAATTAAATTAGTTTCAGTACAAGGTGCGTTTGCGGTTGCAAATATATTTTTGAATAGTGTTGAAAAATTAGATACATATCAAGAATATCTTAATAAATATAAGGGTAAAGAAACAAAGGGTGAAAAAAGAAAAATTCAAGCAGAAAATTATTTTAAAAAATCAGATGAAAGCATAGTAAGTAATACAGATAATACAAACCCATCAGTTGAACCAAATGACCCTGTTAAATTAAGGCTCAATACATTAGGTGGCTATAACTGGAGATATTCCGGTCAATGGATATCGTGGGAAATTGAAGCTCCAAAAGATGGACTTTATAATATATCATTTAAAGCAAGACAAAACACAGTAACAGATATGAATTCGACAAGAACGCTTTATATTGATGAAGGAATTCCATTTTTAGAAGCGAAAAATTTGAAATTCCCATATGCTAATAATTGGTATACATATATAGCGGGAGGTAAAGAAAACCCATATCTTTTTTATTTGACAAAAGGAACGCACGAATTAAAGCTTAAAGTGGTTTTGGGAGATGTCAGCCAAACAGTTAAGAATTGTACAAAAATAGCTGATGATATAGGATTAATTTACAGAAAGCTTATTATGGTTATGGGAACAACTCCCGATATAAACAGAGAATATTTTTTGGATGTTGAAATTCCAGATTTAATACCTAACTTGCAAAAAATAAGTAAAGCACTAAAAGAAGAAGCAAAAGCAATAGAAAATTATTCTAACAATAAAAAATCAGGAGCAAGTCAGCTTTATCAAATTGCTGTAAATATGGATATGCTCGTTAAAAAGCCATACACAATATCAAACAATATGGAAAAAATAAGAAGTGATGCAAGTTCATTAACTTCATGGCTATTAAAACTAAAAGAGCAACCATTAGAATTTGATTATATTGAATTGATTTCTCCGGACAAAGAACCAGATAAAGCAAATGGAACCTTAATAAAAGAATTTTTATTTGGACTTGAAGCATTTATTGCAACTTTTTTTGATAGTTATAACAATATAAAGGGTTCTGATAAAGATGAAACAGTAAAAGTGTGGATGTCATCAGGACGTGACCAAGCAGAAGTTCTTGAAAAAATAATATCAAGCAGTTATGATAAAGCAGATAAAATAAAATTAGAAGTAGTACCCAACTCATCTATAATACAAGCGACATTAGCAAATAAAGGACCTGATGCAGTTTTATATGCTCCAAAAAATATGCCTGTTGATTTTGCTTTAAGAGGGGCAGCGGTAAATTTAGAAAAATTTAATGGTTTTGATGAAATTAAAAAGCAATTTTATGATTCAGCATTTATACCTTATAGATTTAACAATGGAACCTATGCACTTCCAGAAACGCAGACGTTTATGATGTTTTTTTATAGAACTGATATATTTAAAGATTTAAAAATTAATCAGCCAAACACAATTAGTGAATTTTACAATGTTATAAAAGTAGTACAGAAAAACAATATGGATGTCGGTATTCCGTCGGAATTTAATATGGCAGGAGCAACAGGGGTAAATGAACAGATATTTCAGATGTTCCTTTTCCAAAATGGGCTTAGTTATTTTGATGAACAACAAAAAAATACAATGTTTGCTTCATCTGAAGTATTAAATTCATTTATTGAATGGACCGAATTGTTCACAAAATATTCAACGCCTCTATATTATGATTTTTATAACAGATTTAGGACAGGGGAAGTTCCTTGTGGGTATGCTGATTATACGATGTATGGAATGTTAAAAATGGCAGCTCCTGAAATCAACAACAAATGGCAAATGATACCTGTCCCTGGTACAATAGAAAAAGACGGGAAAATGAACAGGTCAATCGGAGCATCAGGAACAGCTGCAATTGTATTAACATCTTCCAAAAAACAAGAAGCAGCATTTGACTTTATAAAATGGTGGGTAAGCGAAAAAACTCAGGGAGAATATGGATTAAGATTAGAAGGCCTTTTAGGTCCGTCAGCAAGATATCCAACAGCAAATAAACTTGCATTTTTGAAAATACCATGGACAAATAAAGAAACAAAGATATTAGAAGAACAATGGCAATATGTTTCTGATATAGTACAAGTACCAGGAAGTTATTATATTTCAAGATGTCTTGCCAATGCATTTAGAAAAGTAGTATATTACAACGCAAACGAAAGAGAAACATTATTTGATTATAATAATCAAATAAATGAGGAAATGAAAAGAAAAAGAGAAGAATTTAATTTAAACTAAAATCACGATGAAAGGATAATTGATATAATGCAACAAAATAAAAAAATCAAAAAAATAAAATCATTAAAAGAAAATTTAGTTACCTATTCAATGTTATTTCCATTTACGGTTTTTTTTGTTGTGTTTTTATTAATTCCGATTATATCAGCAATTGTTATAAGCTTTACAAACTTCAACATGCTCCAATTACCCAAACTCATTGGTATAGATAACTACATTCGATTGATTTTCTCTGATGATATTTTTATAAAAGCACTTAAAAATACATTGGTATTTGCACTTTTAACGGGACCTGCCGGATATCTTTTAAGCTTTGCGCTTGCATGGATTATAAATGAATTTAGCAGAAGAATAAGAGCAGTTATGACACTTATATTTTATGCACCTGCATTAGCGGGAAACATATTTTTTATTTGGATATACCTATTTAGTGGTGATTCCTTTGGCTTTGTAAACAGTAATTTAATGAAACTTGGAATAATTAGTGAGCCAATTATTTGGTTATCGGATGTTAGATATAACTTATGGGTTTGTGTAATTGTTGTTTTATGGATGTCTATGGGTGTTGGATTTCTTTCGTTTATTGCAGGTTTCCAATCCCAAAACAATGAACTTTATGAAGCAGGAGCGATTGATGGAATAAAGAACCGGTTTCAGGAATTATGGTATATAACCTTACCACAAATGGGACCGATGTTGATGTTTGGAGCGGTTATGACGATAGCGGGTTCGTTTGCCGTAGGTTATCAGACGGCACAATTAACAGGGTTCCCCAGCACAGATTATTCAACACATACACTATTGTTACACATGATAGATTATGGCTCAATGAGATATGAAATGGGATATGCTTCTGCAATAGCGGTGAGTCTATTCTTCTTAATGGTTCTAGCATGGAAATATATTGAAAAGATATTAAGAATATTCTCAGATGAATAAAACGAGGTTTTTAAAAATAATTTTGGAGGTATTATTTTGAATAGCAAAACAGTCAGACAATCAAAATTTAATATAAAAAGCCTCAAAAAGAAAGTAAATCGTTCTATTGCTGGGAATGTGGTTTTATTTGGAATAATCGCATTAATGAGCGTTTTTATGATACTTCCAATGGTTTATATCGTAGTAAACGCATTTAAACCGATAGAAGAACTGTTCTTATTTCCACCAAGATTTTTTGTTAAAAATCCGACATTCAATAATATAACATCACTATTTATAGCATCACAAACAACCGTAGTACCTATGACAAGATATATATTCAATAGTGCATTTGTCGCAGTTGTGGGAACAACGATATACATATTCATCTCGTCATTGGCGGCCTATCCATTAGCAAAACATGAATTTTTCGCTAAAAAAGTATATTTAAAGGTAATAGTTCTTGCAATTTTGTTTAGACCAGAGGTTTTAGCAATTCCACAATATTTGATAATTTCAAAAATGGGCTTAGTTGATACATTTGGAGCATTGATATTTCCCGCACTTAGCGGAACGCTTGGAGTTTTTATGCTAAGTCAGTTTATGTCAACAATACCAACAGCACTGCTTGAAGCTGCGAAAATTGATGGAGCAGGAGAATATACAATATTCTTTAAAATAGTAATGGCACAGATAAAACCAGCATGGTTAACACTTATAATATTCAGTTTCCAGGCGTTCTGGAACACATCAGCATCAGGTGTATCTTACATATATACAGAAAAGATGAAAATGCTCCCTACAGTACTTGACCAAATCATAGCAGGTGGATTAGCAAGAACAGGAGTCGGAGCGGCAGTAGCACTTATAATGCTCATCCCTCCAATATTAATATATTTAGTTTGTCAAGGCTCGGTAATGGAAACGATGTCACATTCAGGAATAAAATAATTAAAAAAGGAGACTATTTGCAGATGAAGAAAATTATTATTTACATTTTTATAACTACAATAATTGTTTGCAGTATGTCTTTTAGTGTAATAGCAAAGGATATTCCATACCAAGGATATACCTATAATGAATCTGGAGAAGCAATATTATCACCAAACGGATATTTGCCGGAAGATGTTTATACTGGGCTTTCAATAGGAACAGGAAAATTTTCAAATCCAGAGGATTTATTTATTGATAAAGTGAACAAAAAGATTTACATATGCGATACAGGCAATAACAGAATAGTTATAACGGATTTAACCTTTAATTTAATAAAAGAAATCAAAGAATTTGTTTCACTCACAGGAGAGATAGAAAGCCTTTCAAGCCCAAGCGGGATATTTGTTAAATCAAATAATGAAATATATATATCCGATACAGAAAACGGGAGAGTAATTGTTTGCGATTCTAATGGGAAAATAATTAAAAATATAGGGAAACCAGATACGGCAATCTTAAAAAATTATGAATATTTTCCTAAGAAGGTTTGTGTAGATTCACAAGGGATAATTTATATCCAAGCAAAAAACATCTTTCAGGGGATAATAATGTTAAATTCTACAGGAAAATTCACATCGTTTTTTGGAGTAAACACTATTGAACTCACACCACAGCTTTTAATGCAAATGGTATGGAGAAGATTTATGACATATGAACAGAGAAAGGGCGACCTTAATTATGTTCCTATGGAATATTCAAATATATTTATAGATCCACAAGATTTTATATATGCAACAGTTCCACACACACAGAACTCAGTTGATGAAATAAAGAAACTAAATTTTAAAGGTGTTAATGTATTAAGGGTAGATCCATTTGCAAATTCAGCAATACCTAAAAACAATTATGGAGATTATCCAATTTATTATCTTGCTTCACTTCAAAAAGAAGATACGACATTTGTTGATGTTTGTGTTGATGAAAATAATTTTATTTATGCACTTGATAATACAAGAGGAAGAGTTTTTGTATATGACCAAGAAAGCAACTTTCTTTTTGCATTTGGAGGAATAGGGCAACAAAAAGGATTGTTTTCAATGCCATCAGCAGTTGGTGCAATAGATGGTAAGGTAATAGTGCTTGATAGTAAAACTGGAAGTATAACAACATTTATACCAACTCAATTTGGAGTTAAAGTTAAAGAGGCGATTTTATTATATAATCAAGGTGAATATATAAAAGCACAACAACCATGGCAACAGGTATTAAAGCAAAATGTCAATTATAATTTAGCCTATGTAGGTTTAGGCAAGGCTTCTATGAGAATAAAAGAATATCAAAAAGCAATGGGATATTTCAAGTTGGGCTATGATAAAAAAGGTTATTCTGATGCAAGTTCTGCATATTATCTCGAAATAATTAAAAATAATATAGCAGTTACAATTATTCTTTTATTAGTAGTTCTATTTTCACCATTTATTATAAGCATAATAAAAAAGAAGATAAAGAAGAAAAACATAAAAACTTTTGGGGAGAATTTATAATGGAAAGAAGAAAATATTTATTTCCAATATATAACATTTTCCATCCCATTGACTCAGTGGATGAAATGAAATGGTATGGCAAAGGCTCATACATATCTTCATTAGTTTGTGTATTTTTATTTTTCATTTCAAACATTATAGTCAAAGTAGGAAGTGGATTTGCTTACAGTACAGCAAGTGGGACATATGGAGTTTTTGAAATCTTCATTATAACTTTTGGAGTATTTTTATTAGGAGTAATTTCTAACATATTGTTATGTACTCTTATGGATGGAGAAGGAAAAACAAAAGAAATTTGTTGTTTAATATCATATAGCTTAATTATATTAACAGCATCAAACATAGTGCATACAATATTGACAAACGTATTACAGCTTGAGCTTATAATATTCATTCAAATAATTGATGTAATATTCTATATATGGTTCTTCGCCTGCTTATTTTTAGGATTAAAAACAGCACACAACTTCACCTTTTTTAAAACGGTGCAAAATATTGTATTTACAATTATAGCAATGATTTTAGTATCATTTTTAATCTTATTGTTATTTAGTCTTTTTCAGCAGGTAGCATCATTTGTATATGTTGTCTATTGTGAATTAGTATTTAGAATGTAAGGTGAGTGGGATGAAAAAATATACAAGAAGAATTTTGTTTTTTTTAATTACTATAATATGTTTGATTTCAATATCAAATTCACCTTATGTAATTGCTACAGATGATATGCCTGTCAGTGCAGGGATTGAGATGAATACAGTTGACGATGTAAAAGTAAATAGTGTTGGGGCAGGCTTTTTAAAGACGGTTGAGAATGATAGATTTATTTTAAGTTACATAAAGTCTGGTGTGGTCTCTATTTTAGATAAAAAGATAGGGAAAGAATGGCTGTCAAACCCAGTATATACTGAGGAGGATACTGGTTTACAAGGTATCAACAAAATAAATGCACAATCTCAATTAATAATTACATGGGCAGATAGCAACAATATTCTATCAGTCAGCAGAAGCAATATCTGTTCAGAAGAGGATGGCACGCTAACAAAAGAAAATATTGAAAATGGTATTAAAGTCACATATTCTTTTTTGGATGAAAAGTTTTCAATTCCTATTGTTTATAAGCTAAATAAAGATAATTTTGAAATATCTATTGAAACAAAAGGTATCAGAGAAACGGGAGAAAACAAAATTTGTGAAATAGCACTTTTGCCGTTTTTAGCGGCTGCTAAGAACACACAGAAAGGATATTTTTTAGTACCTGATGGATGTGGAGCGCTGATTAATTTTAACAATAAATCAGAACAAAAATATTCACAGCAAGTATATGGAACAGACCCAACAATAAATAAAGAAAAGGTTTCAAAAACAGAACAATCAATAAAGCTTCCGATATATGGAGTAAAGCAAGAGGATGCAACATTATTTGCAGTTATAAATGAGTCAGCAGCAAAGGCGAAGATATTTGCTGAAACTTCAAAAGACACGCTTAACTATAATATGATATACACATCCTTTGTTTATAGAAATACGATAAACGTACAGTTACCAACAAAAAACTATACAATTAAAGATGTAAGAATACTTGAAAAAACACCATCAAACGACAGAAACTATTCAGTAAGATTTTATTCATTACCTAAAGGCTCGAACTATTTAGATATGGCGAATACATATAAAGAATATCTAACAAAAGAGATTGGAATAAAAAGCAAAACATCAAATCAGGATGTTATCATTGAAACATATGGATATATAAGCAAAACAAAAAGTTTTTTGGGTTTCCCAATAAATTATGACCAAAAGTTGACAACTTTTAATGATGTTTTAGAAATAACAAATGAAGTTAAAAATGAAGGAATTAATCCAACAATAAAAATGTCAGGATGGGAAAAGGATGAATTTTACAAAAAAATCCCTGTTAATGCAGTACCGCTTAAATCTCTGGGAGGGCTTAATGGCTTTAAAAATCTTTATATAAAGCTTTCAAAAAGTAATATTGATTTCTATCCATCAGCCGATTTTATAAATGTATATAAAAGTGGTAATGGTTTTTCTAAATTTAAAAATGTTGCAACACAAATTAATGGAGTATCATTTGCACAATATGCCTATTCACTAAGTAATTTTTATAAAAATAAAAAGATTCCTCTGTGGTATTTAATTGACCTATCAAAACTAAAAGAAATAACAGAAAAATTTACAAATAAATTAGATAGCTATAAAATTAAGAATATATCGTTAGAAAATATAGGGAATACAGTATATTCGAATTTTGGGAGCAACAATTATTCAAGAAACTTATCAGTTGACTATATTCAAAAAGCGTTTAACAACATTCAGAATAAAGATTATAAAATTATGGTTGATGATGCCTGCGATTATAGTTTACAATATGCAAAAACAATAATAAACACACCAACATCATCAAGTAATTATTTTATTGAAGATACGGAAGTCCCATTTTATCAACTTGCATTAAGAGAATTAATACCGATGTCAACACCATCAATAAATTTGGAATCTATACCGCAAAAGACAATCTTGAAATGTTATGAAACAGGAATATCCCCAATGTATACATTTATAAAGCAAGATAGTTCGTTGTTAAAAGGAACTAGGTTAAATAATCTTTACAGTGTAAGCTATGATGATTGGAAATATGAATTTATCAAAACCTGTAAAGAGTTAAAAGAGTTTAATAAAAAAATAAAAAACCAGTCAATAAAAA
Source organism: uncultured Oscillospiraceae bacterium (assembly GCA_964520885.1). Classification (GTDB taxonomy): domain Bacteria; phylum Bacillota; class Clostridia; order Oscillospirales; family SIG519; genus CAZFQD01. Next base: position 8,941 of record CAZFQD010000061.1, read on the forward strand.
GTCATGAAGTTTTAATGAAGAATGTATATAAAACTATTTTTACAAATGGGGTAACAGTAATAGTAAATTATAATAGTAAATCAATAGAAGTAGCAGGAAAAACAATAAAAGGATATGACGTAATAGTAGAGTAAAAAACAAAATAAACACAGAGTGGAAACGGGTGAAAGCATGAAAAAGCTGAAAATTTTGAGATTATCATATGAAAAGAGAAAGCAGATAAACGGATACTTTTTTTTATTACCTTGGATAATTGGGGTATCATTATTTTTTATAAAACCTTTAATACAATCAATTATTTTTTCATTTGAAAAAATCACAATAGGGGAGACAGGCTTAATTGAAAAATTTGTACAAACAGAAAATTATTATTATATGCTTTTTAAAGATCCGAATTTTACTCAAAATTTAATTAATACATCAGTTAAATTGCTTCAAAACACCCCTATAATAATATTTTTCAGTTTATTTATTGCAATCATCTTAAATCAAAAATTTAAAGGAAGAGCAATAGCAAGAGTATTTTTCTTCTTACCCGTAATTATCACCTCAGGGGTTGTTATGGAACTTGTAGGGAATCAGATATTTTCAGTTAATACAAGTGCAGTAGTGCAGGATATGCCATTGATGCAAAGCACGGTATTAAGAGATATGCTATTGAATTCAGGCTTGCCAATAAGCATAGTACAAACATTAACAGGATTTATAGATCAGATTTTTTCACTAACTTGGAGATCAGGAATACAAATCATTTTATTCTTATCAGGACTTCAATCAATACCAAAGATGTATTATGAAGCATCAAGTGTAGAAGGGGCTTCCGCATGGGATTCATTCTGGAAGATAACTATACCGTTACTTTCACCGATAATGTTTATGACATTAATATTCACAATTATAGATGGCTTCACAGATTATACAAATATAATCCTTCGTTCAATTTTTTCATCAGCCTTAAATGACTTCCAATATGGGCTAAGCTCAGCACAAGCATGTATGTACTTTATTGTAATATTGGTCTTTATAGCATTGGCATATCTGATTTTCGGCAGAAAAACCTTTTATATGGTAGACTAAGGAGGAGATTGATTTGGTAAATATTAAAAACATAAAAGCAATTTTTTTCAATAAGGATATCGACAAAGACAGTAATTTTCTAAAGAAAATAAAATGGAAATCGGCAAAAATATCATGGCAAATTGTAAGAACGTTTCTTTTAATAGGATTATGTTTCGTACTTATCTATCCGTTGATATATATGCTATCAAATGCCTTTAAACCTATTGTAGAAAATTATGATACATCAGTAATATGGATTCCAAAAAGCTTTACATTTAATAACTTTATAGATGCAATTGTAGTTATAAGATATTGGGATGTATTAAAAAACACAGTTATAATTGGAGTACTAACAGCAATTTTTCAAATTATGTCATGTATGATTGTTGGATATGGCTTTGCAAGATTTAAGTTTTATGGCAGAGGAATATTGTTTGTTATAGTATTACTAACCATAATTGTACCGCCACAGACAATAGCAATCCCGCAATATATTGATTTTAGATATTTTGATTTTTTTGGACTTTTTAAGTTATTAGGGATTGGCTCTAAATCATTGCTTGATACATATTGGGCATTTTATCTACCGGCGATATTTGGAATGGGACTTAGGTCAGGTATATATATTTTCGTATTTAGACAATTTTTCAGAGGATTGCCGAAAGAGCTTGAGGATGCGGCAAGTATAGATGGCTGTAATGCTTTTAAAACATTTTATAAAGTAATGCTTCCAAATGCAGGAGCAGCAGTTTTAACAGTATTTTTATTCAGCATCGTTTGGCAGTGGAGTGACTATTACGGTCCACAAATGTTTTTTGCAAATAAATCAACGATATCAACGGCATTAGCAAATTTTACAGTATCAGCGGCAACATTACCGGGAGTTACTGAAAGCTCGGGAGATCCAATGGTATTATCAACAAGAATACAAGCTGCGTGTCTTTTATCAGTATTTCCAATGCTTCTTTTGTATTTGATATTGCAACGTTATTTTGTTGAAAGTATAGAACGCACTGGTATAGTAGGATAAAATATTTTTTAATAGAAAGGTGATAATTATGAAAAGCTTAAAGACAATTTTAGCAATATTATTAATAATTGCAATTTGTATTACCGGTTGTGGTAAGAAAATTGACAAATCAAGCAACACATCGTCAAAGAGTTCAAGTAGCACTTCATCTAAAAGCTCTTCGAGCCAAACGGATATAAGCAGCTCAACTAATGAAATATCAAGTACATCAGAACAAATATCGACGTCAAGCGGGGAAAAAAATAAAGACGGAACATACACATACTATGTTGCACAAAAAACAGGAAATGATGAAAATCCAGGGACAAAAGCAAAGCCATTTGCATCAATAGTAGTTGCTGTAGATTTAATGAAATCGGGGGACACCTGTCTTATTGGCGATGGAATTTATTATGAAACAATATATCCGATTAATGGAACCGCGGCAAAACCAATGACAATAGATGCTATTTCGGGACAAAAACCAATAGTAACAGGAACAACTCTATATAAAGGCAGCTGGAGATATTATAAAAACAATATCTATGCAACTGATCTTTCGGAGATATATTACGATATTGATTCAGATCAACTTCAAGTATTTGCAAATGAAAGTGCTGGGATTGAAGCACGTTGGCCAAATCTTCCCGGGAATTCAATTGATTCAATATTCCAAAGTAAGAGGGCAATAGCACAAGCAAACACAAACTTCCAAAAGCTTGTAGCAAATGGATTACCAACGACAAGCATAAAAGGAGCAAAAGTAACGATTTGGCCAGGACCTGAAGGGGGTTCGGGCTGGGTAAATATAACAAAAACAGTTTCAAAAGTAGACCAGTTAGGACAAGTATTTTTTGAAGAACCATTTAAAAACCCTTCACAAGCAACTAGTACGGAAAAATCATTTATTCCAACAGTAGGAAATCCATATTTTATTCATGATTCACTCGAACTTCTTGATGCTCCAGGAGAATATTATCTTGATAAAGTGAAAAAGAGATTATATTTTTATACTCCTGATGGAAAATCACCTGAAAATTATCGGATTTCCTTAAAATCCAGTAGATATTCACTTAATATGGACGACAACACCTATGTAAAGGTAAGAAATATAAAATTCTATGGTGCAGGTTTTACGATGGAAAATGCATCAAATTGTATAATAGAAAATTGTACTTTTAAATATTCAGATTATTTAAATAATTTTAATCTATATCAAACGTCAACGGATAATCTATTCAGTAATATCGTAACAGGGGAAAATAATATAATTCGTCGTTGTGAAATTGGAAATACAGCATCATGTGGAATTATATTAGGGGGTACAAAAAATGTTGTTACAAATAATAATTTCCACGACACCAACTATTCAGGAACGAGCTTCGCAACAGTTTTATTGTACAATAATGCGGACGGCGCAACAGTCTCCTTTAATACAATGAAGAATACAGGGGGAACGCATATTGTTTCACATGGTAATTCAAAAATAAAAAATGTCACGGTAAACAACAACAGCTTATATGAACCTGCATATTTTATCAGTGATACAGGAATATTTTATTTC
>CAZFQD010000062.1:0-7750 GCA_964520885.1 uncultured Oscillospiraceae bacterium
AAAAATACCTTATTTAGAGGTTTTTGTCAATGGATGCATGTATATTTCTAAAAGAGAATATATTTCTGAATTACATAAAATAGAAGAACATTATAGAAATGCAGAAAAAACAATTGTTGTAAAGAATGGCTTTGCAACACTTGCCGACGATGTTTATATTGGTAATTTTGAATTTAATGAATTGGTAATTGACATTTTCAAAGCCTCAACTGCAAAATGGAAAAAATGTATCTTCCCATATAATAGAGACGGTTCACCAATAGATATTGAAATAATGAAAAAGCACAAAGATTTATTTTCTTATCTATTTAAAAATAAAGAAATATTAGAAAAACGAGATATTGAAGACAAAGAAAAATGGTTCTTATTTGGAAGAACTCAAGCCATTAAGGATGTTTTTGTCAACAAAATATCTATAAATACGACTATTAAAGATATAAATAGTATTAAAATTGAAGTTGTTCCTGCTGGAAAAGGAGTTTACAGTGGATTATATATTTTGACAAATTATTCTTTTGATGAAATTTGCAAAACAATTAAAAGTAGTGAGTTTATAGAGTATTTAAAGTTATTAAAAAATTATAAAAGTGGCGGATATTATTCGTTTTCATCAATAGAATTAGCAAAGTTTTTATCTTATAAATTAGAGGAGGTCAAATATGAACAATTGCAACTTTTTGCATAATATAGGAAGTTTTTTTATTAAGTGTTTGCAAACCCACTCTCGAAGCAATGAGAAATTAAAAATTTTACATAGCTCTATCGCAAAGGATATATCTGAAAAATTAGGTGATGAATATATTATTAAATCATTGGGACTTGGCGAAGGAAGAGAGGGCAAATTAAAAGGTAGGTATTTTGAAAAAACAGTAGATATTTTAATTTCAAAAGATGATGAGGCACTTGCTGGAGTAGGTGTAAAATTTGTAATGAATAATTATGCACAAAACTCAAACAATTATTTTGAAAATATGTTGGGGGAAACTGCAAATATTCGTTGTAATGGAAAAGCATATTTCCAAATAATAATTATTCCCGATGAAATGCCTTATTATAAGCAAAAAGGGGAGATTTCAAAATGGGAAACTATAACTAAGCATAATATTGATAAATATATTGCATTGTCAAAGGATGATACTGGTAGATTTTTGCATACACCCTTAAAAACATTGCTTTACATTATTAAATTGCCTATCTGTGATAAGGCATTAATCAAAACAAAAAAAGCCTATAATAATTACTACATAAAACTTAAAAAGAATATTGTAGTTATTGAATCAGACAACATAGCGGGAGATTTTGGAAATGAAATTATTCTTAATGATTATGAAAAATTTATTGAAAAAATAGTTTATTATATAAAAAGCATGTAAATTTATAATAAAGCCATATAAAAGCTTCTGTTTTTGGGAGGATTTATGAATACGATAGAAATTAAAAATATTGATGAGTATCTAAATTTGATTAGCAAAATAAATAATAAAGCTAAAAATTCATTTCCAAATAGCACTCCATATTATAGAGGACAGGCAAATAATAAATGGGCATTGATGCCTAAAATAGCACGAAGCCAACGAAGCCAAATTAATGAAACTAAATTAATAAAAAAGATAATGAATATGCACCCTACAGAATTTGAAGGTTTGAACTATTTTAATATTTTAGCCAAATTGCAACATTTCGGAGCACCAACAAGACTGCTTGATTTTACAGAAAATCCATTTATAGCTTTATTTTTTGCTTGTAAAAACGATAAGTATGAAAATGAAGATGGCGAAATATTTTTTACTATTAAAGATGATTTAGAAATAAGAAATAGTCAAAGCTTTGAAACAAATTTAATGTCATTTTTATCTTTTTGTGGTATATATGATTTAATTGCTTATTGTATTAGACCTAAAAAGTTATCTTTTACTCATTTTAGCGAAGCAATTTATTTATCAAATTCATATTTATTAAGTAGTTTTATTGCAATAAAAGAATACTTAAAAAACATTAATAAATCATTTATTAATGAAGTTTATTCAAGGATAATTGATTATAAATTAGTTTTACCTGAAATGTTAAATGAAAGATTAATTAGACAAAAAGGCCTATTTTTATTATGTTCTAACAAAATTGAAACTATTATTGAAAATGATAATATGGTAGATTTTTTTATAGAAGAAACTCTTGAAGATTTAAAAGAAAAAATAATTAATAAAATGGAAATGAAAATTATTATTAAAAGTTGTGGAAAACAAAAATTATTAGAACAGCTTAATTTAATGGGAATAAATAGATTGTTTTTATTTCCGGACCTTCAAAATTCTATAGAACAAATTGTTTTAGATATAAATTGTATTGATTAATGTAGTGGTTGCCGCCCACGGCGACCTTAGTAAAAGTCGCAAATCAGTTTGGAGAAACCAAAATGAAACTAAACCCTTTAATTGCCAATAAAATTAAAGAAATAGCATTAAAATATCAAGACATTGAAAAAATCGTCTTGTTTGGTTCTCGTGCAAGAGAAGATAATAGAAACACAAGTGATATTGATTTGGCAGTATTTACAAATGATAGTAAGGACGAAGCCTTTATTAGAAACGAAATAGATGAACTTGATACTTTACTCAAAATTGATGTTGTAATGGTAAACGACAAAATCGACCCAAAATTAACCGAAAACATTTTAAAAGAGGGGGTGATTTTAATGCAAAAAAACAGTAATAAAATTGAAAAATTTTTAAATGCATATATAAGATTAAAAGAGGCAATCACTCAATATAACGAGAAAAAAATGATTTAATGAGAGATGGATTAATAAGAAGATTTGAATTTACTTGTGAACTTGCTTGGAAGGCATTAAAGGTAAAATTAATGGATTTGGGGTATTCAGAAATTAATGGACCAAAACCTATTTTAAAGGAAGCTTTTGCTAATGGACTTATTGAAAACCAAGACAAATGGATTATAATTATTAACGATAGAAATTTAACCTCACACATTTATGATGAGCAAACAGCAATTGAAATTAGTGAAAGAATTATTAATGAGCATTTTTGCGAAATTGAAAAATTAGCAATTAAATTAAAATAAAATATATTTAAAATGAGGGGAATTTATATGAGTAAAAAGAAAAGGAAAAACGCAAATTACAAACAAAGCAACAAGGCAGTTAGTCAAACCAAAAAAAGCATATTTAGTTTGAAGGTAATTATACCAGCAGTAGTAATATTAGCAATTATTACTGTTTGTTTAGTAGTTTTTGTTAAATGCGATGCAAAACAGGTAAAAACATCTTCAAATCAATCTTCTTCAATTTCTTCTTTGCTACCAATAAATTTATTGCCTCAATTTGAAAAGCCAAAGGTTGGCGAAGAAATTGCAATAATGACCGTTAAGGATTATGGAATAATTAAGCTGATGTTTTTTAAGAAGGAAGCACCAAAGGCAGTGGAAAATTTTATTACCCATTCTAAAAATGGATATTATAACGGACTTACCTTCCATAGAATAATGAATGATTTTATGATTCAAGGGGGAGACCCAGAAGGCAACGGAACAGGCGGACAAAGCATTTGGAATAAACCTTTTATTGATGAATTTTCACCTAATTTAAGGAATTTTAAAGGAGCCTTATGTATGGCTAATTCAGGGCCAAACACTAACGGAAGTCAGTTTTTTATAGTGCAAGCAGATAACAAAAATATAAATGACGCTTCACTTTTACAAGCAGAACAAACAAATAGTTTAACCTATCAGAGCATTATTAAAGATAAATATAAAGAGGTTGGCGGAACTCCTTGGCTTGATAATAAACACACTGTTTTTGGTCAAGTTTTAGAGGGTATGGATATTGTTGATAAAATTGCTTTAACCGATGGCAATTCACCTAATAAAGTAATAATTGAAAAGATTGAAATAGTCGTCTACGAGTAAATTGCATTGTGCAATTTATGTAAATATGTTATTATATACTAAAATTATGTTTAGGTAAAAAATGGAGGACTTTTTTGGTTGGTTTAAAGTAAAATGTGAGGAATGGTGTTTAATGAGCGAGAAAACTTTGCTGGAAAAAGAAATTATTAATCAAATGCTAAGCGATAATATTTTTGAACAACAAGCAAATGAAGATGAATTAGAAAGCATATTAAATTCTATTCCTGTATTCTTTTTTCATAAAAATTTGGATGGGAAATATCTGAGAGTTAATAAGTCTTTTGTTAAATTTTTCAATATTAACTTAAAAGACATAATTGAAAAAAAAGATAGTGAAATTTTTTCTAAAGAATTTACAAAAGTTTTAACTATGCATGACAATGAAGTTCTTACAAGCGGGAAAACAATGAATTATTTAGCAGAATTCACAAAGAAAGACAAAAAATATTGGGTTAGAATTTATAAGTCTTGTCATAAAAATTTAAATAAAGACAAACTTGGCATTATTGGCTTTGCTATTGATGTAACAGAGGAAAAGTTAAAGGAGGACAAAATAACATATTTAAGTTATTACGATAAGTTGACAGGTATTTTCAATAGAGCATATTTTGAGGAAAAGTTTTTAGAAAATATTCCACAAAAAAAACTCCCTATTTCAATAATGTTGGGAGATTTAAATGGCTTAAAACTCGCTAATGATATTTTTGGGCATTCACAAGGAGATTTATTGCTAATTGAAGTGGCAAATATTTTAAAGCATTGTTGCCCGGATGATTCCGTTATTTCAAGGTGGGGTGGCGATGAATTTGCTGTTCTGATTTACAATTGTAATGATAATATGTTACACGAAATAAAGTTAAGCATTGAAAATAGATGTATTAGAAAAAGCAAACCAACTTTAATAATAAGCATAGCTTTAGGTGCGGTTACATTAAAATCGTTAACTATTGATTTTGGCTTAGTTATTAGAGAAGCCGAGGATAGAATGTATCGTAATAAGTTAATGGAAAGAAAAAGTTTAAGGCATAATATGATTTCTTCCTTAGAAATTGCTCTTTCAGAAAAAAGCCATGAAACAGAAGCACATACTCGCAGAGTTAGAGAACTTTGCATCAAAATGGGGCAAAAATTAAGTATGAACGATGATGAATGTAATGAATTAGAGTTGTTGGCTACTTTGCATGATGTTGGAAAGGTAGGCATTCCAGATTGGATATTGGAAAAACCCGGCAAATTAGATGATGAAGAATGGATAACTATGAAAAAGCATCCCGAAATTGGATATAGAATTGCTGAGTCCTCGCCAGAAATGGCTCATGTGGCTTTAGCTATATATTCTCATCACGAGCATTATGATGGAAAAGGCTATCCAAGGGGATTAAAGGGAATTGAAATTCCTGTTTCTGCAAGAATTTTGTCTATTGTGGACTCTTTTGATGTTATGACACATAATCGTCCATATAAAAAAGCGGTACCGAAAACAGATGCAATTAATGAAATACAAAAATGCTCAGGCACACAATTCGACCCATTTTTTGTTTGCGAATTTATTGATATAATTTGTGCATCTTGAGGATATATAATGGACAATAATAGCGTTGAAACCATTTGCGGAATAATTGAACATATAAAATATCAAAATGAAGAAAATGGATATACAGTTTGCATTATTGAAGGTAATAACCAAAGCATAACAGTTGTTGGAAATTTACCCTTTGTTTGTGTTGGTGAGGAAATAAAGGTAAGAGGAAATTGGACATTGCATATTAATTATGGGAGACAATTTGTGGCTGTATCTTGTGAAAAACATTTGCCTGTTAGCGAAACCGCAATTTTACGATATTTGTCAAGTGGTGCAGTTAAAGGAATAGGAAGAGTTACGGCGGTTAGAATAGTTGATTTGTTTGGGGAAAAAACCTTGCAAATTATTGAAAACGAACCTGAAAAACTTGCTGTTTTAAGAGGAATTACAATAAATAAAGCTAAGAAAATATCAGAACATTATAAAGAGCAATTTGGAATTCGTGCTCTTTTATTATTTTTTCAACAATATGGTATAACTCCCTCTTTGGCAATAAAAATTTGGAAAAGATGGGGCAGTAAAGCGGTTGACATAATAAAGGACAACCCCTATTTGTTATGCGATGAAATTTATGGAATTGGTTTTTTAAAAAGCGATGAAATCGCACAACTTATGAATATTCCAGCAGATTCACCTTATAGGTTAAGTTCGGGATTAAAATATGTTTTAAAGCACAATTTATCAAATGGGCATACATTTTTGCCAAGCCAAAAGTTAATTGAAACGGCTGCGGGAATATTAGATTGCGAAATTTCAACATTAGAGGATGTTTTACAAAAGCAAATTGAATTAACTGAACTTTATAATGTAAAGGACTTAAATGGAATAGATGCAATTTATTTAGCAAATTATTTTAAAGCTGAAAACTATGTTTCTTATAGATTATGCACAATGAATAGTATAAATAAAAATGAAATTAAGAATGTGCAAAAAAATATTTTAGAAATTGAAAAAGCTAACGGAATAAAATATGCTACCAAGCAAAGAGAGGCTATTGAACAGAGTTTAAAAACTCAGATAATGGTATTAACCGGTGGGCCTGGAACAGGTAAAACAACCACATTAAAAGGAATGATTGCACTCTATGAAAAATTAAATTTAAAAGTTGCATTAGCCGCTCCAACAGGCAGAGCCGCAAAACGAATGGAGGAACTAACGGGCAAAGAGGCAAAAACAGTTCATAGGCTATTAGAAATGAGCTATAATGAGGAGCATTTTCATAAATTTGAAAGAAATGAAAGCAACCCACTCGAATATGATGTAATAATAATAGATGAAATATCAATGGTTGACATAATGTTAATGGAAGCTTTATTAAGAGCCACTCCAGCTAATTGTAAATTAATATTAGTAGGTGATGCAAATCAACTTCCTCCAGTTGGTGCCGGGAATGTTCTAAAAGACATTGTTAATAGTGATATTATTTTAGTTGTGCGATTAGATGAAATATTTAGACAAGCACAAAAAAGTCTTATAGTTTTGAATGCTCATAAAATCATTAAAGGAGAAAAACCAGATTTATTTGATAAAGAAAATGACTTTTTCTTTATATCTAAGAATAGTAGCCAAGAGGTATTGCAAACGGTAGAACAGTTATGCACAACAAGGCTTCCAACAACATATAATTACTCTCCCCTGTGGGATATTCAAGTAATTTCTCCTACTCGCAAGGCCTCAACTGGCACTGCGGTTTTGAATGAACGATTAAGAGAGGCAATTAATCCATCATCAAAAGATAAAAAAGAGATTAAAAATAGGGATATAGTTTTTCGTGAGGGCGATAAGGTTATGCAAATTCGCAATAATTACGATTTGGTATGGACAAAGGAAAAAAGCGAAAACGGAACGGGTATTTTTAATGGAGATATTGGAATAATTAAGGTAATTGACTCAGAGTTTGAAACTATGACAGTTAGTTTTGAAGACAAAACTGCCACTTATGATTTTTCTATGCTTGATGAATTAGAGCCGGCTTTCGCTATTACAGTTCATAAAAGTCAAGGTAGTGAGTTCAACGCTATAATATTACCTTTATTTGATGGGCCTTCAATGTTGTTTTACAGGAGTTTATTTTATACTGCTGTTACAAGGGCTAAGCAAATGTTAATAATTGTAGGTAGTGAGGAAAAAGTTATGCAAATGGTTAGAAATAATAAATCGTCAGGTAGATATTCGGGGTTAAGACACTTTTTACAAGTAACAAGTAACAAGTAACAAGTAACAAGTAACAAGTAACAAGTAACAAGT
>CAZFQD010000062.1:7850-12554 GCA_964520885.1 uncultured Oscillospiraceae bacterium
TAACAAGTAACAAGTAACAAGTAACAAGTAACAAGTAACAAGTAACAAGTAACAATGAACAATTATTGTTCATTTAAAAGGGGGAGTAAAATGAACATCATAAATATAATACTTAGCTTTATTTTTCCACCACGGTGTGCATTGTGTGGGAAAATAAAATATTCTTTGATAAATAAAATATGCGAAAAATGTTTAAAGGATTTGCCTTTAACCTATTCTAAGCCTGCATTTCCTATGGGAGAAAAGCACGATGGTAGAAATAAGGTATATTTTTATAGTGTTATTTCCCCCTTTTATTATATAGATTGTGTTAGGACAGGTATTTTAGGGCTTAAATTTTACGGCAGAAGAGAAACCGCCTCTTTTTTGGGGGCTTATATGGCGGATAGTATTTTGAATAATGCTTTTTATAAGGATATAGACTTAATTTTAAGTGTTCCCGCAAGTAGGCAAAGACAAAACAAAAGAGGCTATAACCAATGCTACTTAATAGCAAAAGAAATAGCCAAAATATTAAATATTGAATTACATAAGAATATTTTAATTAGAAAAAAGAATGCCTCGCCTCAATCTTTAGCAAAAAATAAAAACGAAAGAAAAAGGAATGTTTTGAATGCTTTTGAAGTTTTAAACAGTCAAGCAATAGAAGGAAAAAACATTTTATTAGTTGATGATGTTGTTACTACCGGGGCCACCTTAAATGAATGTGCAAAGATATTAAAGAAAAACGGAGCAAATAAAGTTTTGTGCGTAACTGCCGCTAAGGGAAAAAACTAAAGAAAAATTAAAATATGGGAACGAAAATTCGTTCCCATATAATTATTTATACACTAAAATTAAGATGCACTATGTATTAAACTAAATATCTCTTCATCATTTCTGAATCACTACAATGTAGCATAGCATCTTGAAGGGTAATTTTTCTATGTTTAACTAATTGACTTAATGAATAGTCCATAGTAACCATACCTTGTGCTAAAGCAGTTTGCATCATTGAAGGAATTTGATGTGTTTTCCCCTCTCTAATTACATTTCTAATAGCATCTGTAAATAAAAGTATTTCAAAGGCGGCTGCTCTGCCCTTAGAACCCATAACTCTAAGCAATTGCTGACAAATAACACCTTGTAAAACTCCCGCCAATTGCACCTTAATTTGTTGTTGTTGATAACTTGGAAACATATCAATAATTCTATCAACTGTTTGTGCGGCATTAACAGTATGTAAAGTGGAAAGCACTAAATGTCCTGTTTCTGCGGCAGAAACAGCAATAGAAACTGTTTCTAAATCACGCATTTCTCCAACCAACAGGACATCAGGGTCTTCACGCAAGGCGGCTCTTAAACCAGTTGCGAAACTGAAACTATCCTCGCCTACTTCTCTTTGATTAACTATACAACGATTATGTCGGTGCAAATATTCAATAGGGTCTTCTAAGGTTAAAATATGACCTCTTTTATTATTGTTAATATAGTCTATCATTGATGCTAAAGTAGTTGATTTACCACTGCCAGTAGGACCGGTAACTAAAATAAGTCCCCTTGGCTTTAATGCAAGCTCTTTAAATACTGATGGAAGCCCCAATTCATCAATTGTTGGAATTTTTTGAGCAAGTACTCTTAGCACTGCACAATGAGAGCCTCTTTGCCTAAAAACATTTGCACGAAATCGAGCAAAACCGGGAATAGCATAGGAAAAATCCATTTCCCCCGCTTCCTCAAACTTTTTTAACTTTTCTGAGGTTAATAATGAATAACATATTTGTTTTGTGTCATCTGGGGATAATTTTTCATAGCCCTCCAAAGGAACGATGTTTCCATCAATTCTAATCATTGGGGGTAAGCCAACACTAATGTGAATGTCTGAGCTTTTTGCTTCAACTGCTTTTCTAAGTATAGTTTCAAGATTATCAATCATACACTCAACTCCTAAAAAAATATAAAATAAATTTTCAATAATATTTTTGAAATTACCATTTGCTTGATACTTAGTTTTAATTGTAAATTGTTAAATTTTACTCTGAGGTATAAGCAACTTTAATTAATTCGCTTACTGTGGTAATGCCTTTCATAACAAGTTCTATACAACTTTCTTTTATGGTTTTTGTTCCAAAGTGATATGCCATTTGCCTAATTTCTTCGGTTGTAGCATTGTGGTCAATTAGTTCTCTTAATTCTTTATTCATAACTAATATTTCGTGAATTGCAATTCTCCCTTTATAACCTGTGTTATTACAATTGACACAGCCTTTTCCTTTATATATTTCAGTAGGCTCGCTTAAACCCAACATTTTCATTTCCATACTATCCGGAGTGTATGTAGTTTTGCATTTTGGACAAATTCTCCTAACCAATCTTTGAGCCACAACTCCAACCAGAGCGGCAGAAACAAGAAAAGGTTCAATACCCATATCAAGCAATCTTGAAACAGTAGAAGCAGAGTCGTTTGTATGAATGGTGGACAACACCAAATGTCCAGTAATAGAAGCTCTAACTGCAATTTCAGCAGTTTCTCCATCACGAATTTCTCCAACCATTATTACATCAGGGTCTTGCCTTAATATTGACCTAAGTCCTACGGCAAAGGAAAGCCCTGCTTTAGGATTAATTTGAACTTGATTTATGCCAGGCAAACGATATTCAACAGGGTCTTCAACTGTAATGACATTCAAATTGGGTCTGTTAATTTCCGATAAAATAGTGTATAGTGTAGTTGATTTACCACTACCAGTAGGTCCAGAAACAAGGATAATTCCATTTGGGTTTTTCAATATTTCATCAAAAAGCTGTGAATTTTTATCAGTAAAGCCCAACTCTTTTCTTTGAAGAGCCACACCTTTACCTCCCAAAATTCTAATAACAAACTTTTCGCCAGTTACAGTAGGTAAAACTGAAAGTCTAAGGTCAACAGTAGTATTATTATAAGTGGTTTGAACTCTACCATCTTGTGGAATTCGTTTTTCTGCAATGTCCATATCTCCCAATATCTTAAGTCTTGTAACCATTGCGGAATGGGCAGATTTTGTAATGTTAAGTTGTTCAAATAGTTCGCCGTCAATTCTAAATCTAATGCGGACTATATTTTCCATAGGTTCAATATGTATATCACTTGCCCTTGAATGAATAGCTTGATCAATAATTAAATTTACTAATTTTACAACAGGAGCATTGTCAACATTTTCGTTAATTTCCTCGCTTAACAGTTCAACATCTTCAAGGGTATATTCTTTGTTTAAGTTTTCAACCGCTTCATCTGTTTGAGTTTGTTCATAAAATCTAACAATAACATTTTTAATATCAGTTTGAGTTGCTAAAACGGGTTTTACATCAAGTTTAGTTTGAAATTTTACCTCGTCTAACGCATCAAAATTCATAGGGTCAGAAGTTGCAACAGTTAATGTCTTGCCCTCCCTAATAATTGGGATTAGAGTATATTTTTTTGCTGTTTCATGGGAAATATAATCACCCATATCATCAGAAATATCTATAGTAGATAAATCATAATAAGGAATTCTAAATCTATATTCTAATGCCTTCATTAATTGCTTTTCATTAATGTAGCCTAAGTTAAGTAATATATCCCCTATTGGCTTGCCACCACCAGAGTCAAGCTGTAATTTTAATGCCTCTTCAAGCTGATTTCGTTTTAATACATCTATTTCAACTAATAACTCTCCAAGTGGCATATTGCTTGTAATCATATTATTTAACAGTCCTCTCTTTTAGAGAATTAAAAAACAATTGGTTTATGTAAATTTCTCATATTATGCCATTTATAAATATTTTATCACATTTTTATTATATAAACAACAAAAATATTTGCAATATAGATTGAAAATTGGTTTTTTTTATATATAATTAATATAGAGGTTAGGGAGGGATGCAATTTTGGAAATTATTTTATACACTTATGTTATTCTTTTTGGATTTATTATAGGAAGCTTTTTAAATGTGGTAATTTATAGAATCCCACTTAAATTGTCGGTAGTAAAAGGGTATTCATTTTGTCCTAAATGTAATAAAAGGCTTACTATTTTAGATTTAGTTCCTTTATTTAGTTATATTTTCTTGTTGGGGAAATGCAGATATTGCAAGGAAAAAATTAGTTTTAGATACCCTTTGGTTGAAACATTAAACGCATTATTTTATCTGCTTATATATCTTGCCTATGGCTTTTCGGTTGAAACTTTAATTTATTTTATTGTTAGTTCTTGCCTTGTTTCGCTTTCCTTTATTGATATAGATAAAAAAATTATTCCAGATAGATTTCAAATAATAATTGGCATTTGTGCAATTATATTATTAATATTTTCAAATAACATTTCCCCACTTGATAGGGTAATTGGTTTGTTTATTATTAGTGTTCCTTTTCTAATCATTGCATTGTTTGGTGGTATGGGAGAGGGAGATGTTAAATTGTTTGCAGTTTGTGGTTTTCTAATAGGTTGGAAATTGATATTACTTTCTATGCTTATCTCATCAATAGTTGCCGCCATTGTTGGTATATATTTAATGATTGTTAAAAAAGCAGATAAAAAATCCGAAATTCCTTTTGGACCTTATATTGCTTTAGCAGTATTGGTTAGTATTTTGTTTGGAGAAAATATTATAAACGCATATTTGTCGTTAATTTTCAAATAATATTGATAATCAGGTAAGTTGTAAAATAAAATGACCAAGAAATAAAAAAATATGTCCCAGAGTGAA
>CAZFQD010000063.1:0-12425 GCA_964520885.1 uncultured Oscillospiraceae bacterium
GTCAATGTAAATTTATGGGAGCTTAGCTTTATGACATTGGTCTGCCGTCCCCATAAATAAATAAAACTATTTATACACCCACTCTTTTACTTTGGATGAAATTTCTAACCATTTTGGATATTGCTTTAAAACCTGCTCATATGACTTTCTTCCTATTCCGCCTTTTGGTCCTGCTAATTTCTCATCAAAACAAAACCATTGAAAGTTCTCTTTAATTTGTTGGTTATCAAAAAAGCTAGTTTGAATTTTATCCAATAAAAAACATAGTAACTCTTTTTGATAATCTTGCATTATAACAGCTACTGCTCCTAAAAGATTACTAAACTTTTTCCTTTCTGAAATCAACTCATTGTCAGTATTATATGCAATAACAATACTTATCAACTCATCAAAACTTAAAGCAGGTAATAATTCATACCCTTCTTCTTGACCCCACCCACAGTTATACAATAATCTTTTTCGATAAGTAAGTCCCGAGATGCTTTCTTTGTAAAGATTACCACTAATTTGAACAAATTCAATATCATCATAAATCATTGTGAAATGTATGGTTGTGCAAAAATATTTTATATTCATATTCATATTCATCACCCATTCCAAGACAGGCAAGACAGGGGACGACTGGCCAATGTCTTTTCTGTCTTTGTGTTTTAACTTTGTATTCTCTTATTTGCAATATTGGTTAAATGACCGGCAATTCTTTCAACAATAATAAGATCAATGCCTTCAACCATAATTCGGACCAAAGGCTCTGTTCCTGAAGGTCTAACTAACACTCTCCCATTTTCCCCCAATTCACTTGCTGCTTTTGAAACCTCTCCATTAAATATTATATCCTCAGCCAAAAAACTTTTTTGTTCATTATCTGCCGAGATATTACTTTGGATTTGAGGAAATGACTTAACTAAATCAGTAATATATGATGCTTTCTTATTGTTCCTTTTTAAAAGTGATAAAATTGAAAGTGCAGTAAGTTGACCATCTCCCGTAGTGTTAATATCAAGCAAAATTACATGCCCCGATTGTTCTCCGCCCAAAGAAAGCCCTTCCTTTTTCATTTCCTCTAAAACATATCTGTCCCCCACTCTTGTAGCCAAAACTTCTATTCCATTGTCTCTCATAGTTTTTGTAAAGCCCATATTTGAAAGAGTGGTAACAACTACTGTATTTTTCTTTAATTTTCCTCTGCTTTTCATATCTATTGCAAGTGCGGCAATTATTCGGTCACCATCTATAATTTCACCATTTTGGTCAACAGCCAAACACCTATCAGCATCACCATCAAAAGAAATACCAATATCTGCTTTATACTCAATTACAGCTTTTGATATTTCATCAATATGAGTCGAACCACAGCCTTTATTAATATTTAATCCATTAGGTTCATTATTTATTATTTCAACATTAGCTCCAAGTTCATTAAACAAATAATTTGCTGTATTGCTTGAAGCTCCATTTGCACAGTCAATAACTACTTTTAGTCCATCTAAATTAGTAGCATTTTCTGATTTAAGTAAATATTCAACATAATCTTGTGTCGCATCTGATTTTTGAATTATATAACCCGGAGTTTCGTGGACATTTGCTTGACCATTGAAAATAAGGTTCTCAATTTCGTCTTCAATTTCATCTGCTAATTTGTAGCCTTGACCGTTAAACAATTTTATACCATTATACTTAGCAGGATTATGCGAGGCTGAAATTACAACTCCAATATCAGCTTTATATAATTTAGCTAAATATGAAACTGCCGGGGTAGGCACTACACCTAATAAAACAACATCAGCACCAGCAGAAGCAAAGCCTGAAGCCATAGCAGAACAAAGCATATCTCCCGAAGCTCTTGTATCTGCTCCAATAATAACCTTCGGTTTTTTTGTTGTTTTTTTCATTAATACTTGAGCGGCCGCTCTTGCTATTTTTAAAGCTAATTCACAAGATAAATCAGCATTTGCAACCCCTCTAATTCCATCTGTTCCAAATAATCTTTCCAAAAAAATCTCTCCCTTTTACTCTAATTCTAATTGACTATTATTGTATACTAAGCCTAAATGTTTATACGCAAGTTTAGTTACACATCTTCCTCTTGGTGTTCTGTTTAAAAATCCAATTTGCATTAAATAAGGTTCATAAACATCTTCAATAGTAATGCTTTCCTCGCCAATTGTAGCCGATAATGTTTCAAGTCCTACCGGTCCACCTGAAAAGTTATTTATAATTGAGGATAACATTCTTCTGTCAATATTATCAAGCCCCAAATGGTCTATTTCAAGTGCTTTTAATGCATAATCAGCTATTTCTTTATTAATAACACCTTGCCCTCTAACTTGAGCAAAATCTCTAACTCTCTTTAATAAACGATTTACTATTCTTGGAGTTCCTCTCGACCTTTTAGCTAATTCTATTGCTCCATCTTTATCTATTTCAATGTCTAAAATGGATGCACTTCTTTCTACAATCTTTTTTAGTTCACTATGAGAATAAAGTTCTAACCTAAAAACAATGCCAAATCTATCTCTTAAAGGAGATGTCAATTGTCCTGCCCTTGTGGTAGCCCCTATTAAGGTAAACTTTGGCAAATCAAGCCTAATTGACCGTGCTGAAGGCCCTTTGCCAATAATTATATCAAGAGCATAATCTTCCATTGCAGGATATAAAATTTCCTCAACAGCCTTTGATAATCTATGTATCTCATCAATAAATAAAACATCACCATCCGAAAGATTGGTAAGCAAAGCCGCTAAATCTCCCGCTTTTTCAATTGCAGGTCCTGAGGTAATTCTCATATTTACCCCCATCTCGTTAGAAATAACACCTGCAAGAGTGGTTTTTCCTAATCCCGGTGGTCCATATAAAAGAGTATGGTCTAATGTTTCGCCCCTCTTTTTTGCCGCAGTAATAAAAACAAGAAGATTTTCCTTAACCTTTTCTTGCCCTATGTATTCACTAATATGTCGTGGTCTTAAAGATTTCTCGGTTTCATCCTCATTAATCAAAGATGTGGAAATTATTCTTTCCTCAATTTCTAATTCAAAATCATCCATAAAATGTTTGCTCCTTTTTTTCTAACGGGCGGTCAATGACCGCCCCTGCAATTTTTATTTTAATTTTTCATAAGCAATTTAAGTGCCGCTCTTATTATATTTTCCACACCATCCGTATCACTTAACCCGCATTTTTTCACAGCATCTTGTGCTTCATATTTTGAATAGCCCAAAACTGACAAAGCATTTACTGCTTCAGCTTTAGCCCCAAAAATAGGCAGATTTAAAATATCAATATCGCTTTCATTATTAGACAACTGCTCATTTTTGATTTTATCTTTTAACTCTAAAATTATTCTGCTTGCAAGTTTAGCCCCTATTCCCTGTGCTCTTGTTAATGCCTTTGCATCATTTAATACAATTGCTATTGCGAACTGTTCCGGAGAAAGTTCTGATAATATGGACAATGCCGCCTTAGGTCCCACTCCAGAAACTGATATAAGTTGTTTGAAGCAATTTTGCTCCTCAAAATCATAAAAGCCAAATAGGTCTAAAATATCCTCACGAACATTCAAATATGTATATAGTTTTACCATTTCACCAATAGTTCCTAAGTGCTTATACGTGTTTGCTGTAATGCTCAATTTATAGCCTACCCCACCACAATCAACAACAGCAATACCCTGTTCTAAAACTGCAAGTTTTCCGTTAACATAATAATACATTAAAAAAACTCCCTTTTTAAGTATAAATAAAATTAATAATTTAATGAACTATTCCAAAAAAATTATATGCGAATTTAAAATTTATCTTACTCACTCAATTGTTGATTATTTTATCATAAATTTACTAATAAGGCAAGATTAATACCTTAAAGTCTTATCATCAATTTAATATTTTTTGTAAATAATATGTTATGTAATTTTTAGTATTGGCTATGATTTCCACAATTGGTATACATTTAATAATGTCAAACATCTTTTTTTTTAATATAATAGTAGTGTAAATATATTAGTAAAGGGTGATTTGTTTGAAACTTGAATTGATGACGGCAGATAAATTAAAAATTCTCTTAGATACAGATGACCTTAGAAAATATAATATTAATTTTGTTAACTTAGATTATAAAAACAAAAAAACAAGGGAAATTTTTTGGAATTTAATTAACACTGCAAAAGAACAAACAGGATTTAATCCAAATGGTTCAAGACTATTAATAGAAGCATTTCCTGAAATAAACGGCGGAATATCGCTCTTTGTTTCAAAATTATCTCATTGCTCAAATAAAGAGGAATTTGAAAATAATACATATAATAATGAAAACTTTATCAAAAAAGATACTTTGATTTTTTGTTTTGAAAATACTGATGATTTATTAGATGCTTGTTTGCTTTTTAAAGATAAAAATTGCCGAATTTCTGGAAGCACTCTATATAATTATTTAAAAAAATATTATTTAACAATTCAATTCTCAAATAATTATCAAAATGAAAAATATTATGAAAATAAACTTATACTTAATTTATTAGAATTTGGTAAAATAATAAATAATGAAATATCTGAGTGCTATTTAGATGAACACGCTAATATTATTATTAAAGAAAGTGCTGTAAACATTATTGCTGAACAAATAAAATGAAGCATTTTCTAATCTAATAATTTTAGGTGAGATTAATGCTTTTATTTATTAAAAAACAAAAAAATGTTTTAATTGTTTTTACTGTTCTATTTTTGCTGATTGGATTTTTTAATTTTGATTACCACAAAACTATTGATATTGAAGTGTTTGAGACAAATTCACCATACAAAATTTATATTGATGTGGAAATGAGCATTATAAGTGTATATAAAAATAATGTTCTTTATAAAACATATCCTTGTTCTGGTGGGAAATATAGCACTCCTTCACCCATTGGCACCTTCAACATAATAACAAAAAGCACATGGGGAGAAGGTTTCGGTGGACATTGGATGGGTTTGAATGTTGCTTGGGGTAAATTTGGTATTCACGGAACTATTTATCCATATTCAATTGGTCATCCCTCATCAAAAGGATGTATTAGAATGTTAAACAAGGATGTTTCAGAACTCTATAAATTTATTCCTTATGGAACTTTTGTTATAATTACTGATGGCCCTTACAAAGAATTTGGAAAGGGTTTTCGCTATATAAAGCCCGGTATGTATGGCTCTGATGTGTTAGCCATTCAAAAAAGACTAAAAGAATTAAAGTATTTTAATGGTTATTGCAATGGAAAATATGATGTTAATGGATTTAAAGAGGCTGTCCATAAATATCAAAGGGCAAACAAAATGTATGTTAGCAATACCATTTCACCTGCCCTTATTAAATCTCTTGGGTTTATGTTGTTTGAATAAATAAATAGCAATAATATTGAGAATGCTAAACTAATAACTAACTACTATGTGGGTATTTCCTTACCAGATACAATGTCAACCTTCTTTTTCTTTTTTACCGGCTTGTCTGTAAATATAGCTTCAAATTCCACACCATTAATTTTTTCTTTTTCTAAAAGCAAATTTGCTACTTCAGTTAACTTTTTAAAATTATTTTTTAATATGTCCTCGGCTTTATTATAAGCAGTAATGATAATGTTTTTAATTTCCGCATCTATAGATGCCGCAATATTCTCTGAATAGTTTCTTTGAGAGGTAAAATCTCTGCCTAAAAAAACTTCATCATGTCCTGAACCGAAAACTATTGGACCTAGAACATCACTCATTCCATATTTTGTAACCATTTTTCTTGCAATTTTTGTTGCCCTTTCAATATCGTTTGAAGCACCTGTTGAAATATCATCTAATGCTAATTTTTCTGAAACCCTACCTCCCAATAATGATACAACCTCTTCCGACATCTCGCTTTTACTCATATAACTCTTATCTTCTTGTGGAAGCGATAATGTATATCCTCCTGTCATTCCTCTAGGGATTATTGAAATCTGATGAACAGGATTTTGCGTTTCCAAAAATCGTGTAACTATTGCATGTCCTGCTTCATGAAAAGCAGTTAATTTTCTTTCCTTTTCGCTCACAACTCTCGTTTTCTTTTCTACACCAGCAATAACTTTCATTATTGCATCCTCAATATCCTTTGTATCAATTGTTTCTTTTTTTCTTCTAACAGCAAAAATTGCCGCTTCATTTAATACATTTTCAAGGTCTGCTCCTGAAAAGCCTGTTGTTACTTTTGCTATTGTATTTAAATTAACATCTGGTGCCATAGTTTTGCCTTTGCTATGCACTATTAAAATTTGCTCTCTACCTTTAATATCAGGTAAACTAACAACTATTTGTCTATCAAATCGTCCCGGACGAAGCAAAGCACTATCTAAAATATCTGCACGGTTTGTAGCGGCAATAATAATAACACCTTCATTAATTCCAAAGCCATCCATTTCAACTAAAAGTTGATTTAATGTCTGCTCTCTTTCGTCGTGTCCTCCGCCTAAGCCTGCACCTCTTTGCCTACCAACAGCATCTATTTCATCAATAAAAACTATACATGGAGCACTTTTCTTTGCCGTTTCAAATAAATCCCTAACCCTTGAAGCACCAACACCAACATAAAGTTCAACAAATTCTGAACCGGAAATAGTAAAGAAAGGCACTTCTGCTTCGCCAGCAACCGCTCTTGCAAGCAAAGTTTTACCAGTTCCCGGAGCACCAACTAATAAAATTCCTTTTGGTATTCTTGCTCCTAAATCAATATATTTTTTTGGAGTTTTAAGAAAATCAACTATTTCTGCTAATTCCTCTTTTTCTTCATCGGCACCAGCTACATCTTCGAAAGAGGTTTTTCTCTTTTCCTCACTTGCCATTTTTGTGCGAGCTTTGCCAAAGCTCATTGCCTTGCCTCCACCACCTGCACCCATTTGATTGGCAAAAAAGAGCCAAATAAAAATTACAATAGCACCAACTATCAATATTGGTATAAATTGTGCCCACCAAGGCATAGTCATTGGTGCTTCCATATCGTAAGATATTTCACCTTTTGCTCTTTGCTCATTTAAGGCTGTTTGAATATCATCAAAAAATAAATTAACACTATATAAACTATAAATATTTTCCTTTTCAGCAGTTTTTAACTTATATGTTAAAACATTTTCCTTTAAACTAAAACTTGAAACCTGTCCGTTATTGAAACTATTTACAATATCGGAATATTTAACCTTAATATTTTCTGATCCAAAATCAAATTGGCTTGCAATAAGTAAAAATACAATAAATAAAACTATTAAAAATCCAAAACTGCCAACATTTTTTTTCAAAGAAAATCACTCCTTATATATTTACTATTTTCAAATATTTGAGGCTTTAATATGCCTATAAATGAAAGATTTCTATATTTTTCGTTATAATCTAAGCCATATCCAACTACAAATTCATTTGGTATTTTAAATCCTTCATAATCACACTTAATTTTATTACCATTTTGCTTTGACTTGTTCATTAAAGTGCAAAGCTTTATTGAATTAGGATTTCTTTTTTGTAGCATTTCTATAATATATCTTAAAGTGTTGCCACTGTCAAGTATATCTTCAACTATTAATATATCATATCCTTTAACATCAACATCTAAATCCTTTAATATTTGTATTTTGCCGGATGAGAAAGCATCTTTTCCGTAACTTGAAGCACAAATAAAATCAATTGATAATGGAACATTTATTTCTCTAATTAAATCTGCCAAAAAAACTACTGAACCTTTTAATATACTAACTAATAGTAAATTTCTATTTTGATAATCCTTTGAAATGGCTTTGCCTAATTCCTTAACTTTACTTTTTATTTCTTTCTTACTAATTATTATTCTTTCTATATCTTCAAGCATTATTATTTTCCCGCCTTATATTTATTGCTATTTCTCTTTTGCCCTTTTGTGCAACTTTATTTTTACTAACTCCAATTCCTTCAACAAAAACTATTCCTGTTTCATCTAACACAACTAAAATATTTTTTCTTTTTTCTAAAGGAATTTTTTTGTCAATTAATAATTTTTTTAAACTTTTTCCACCTTGTTTATCCTTTGGACAAAAATAATCTCCTTCTTTTTTTGTTCTAACTCTTAGTTTTCCTTTTATTTTATCATAATCTAAAGAGTAATTAGTTTCTAAATTGTTAATTTTATTATCATTTATAGTTATTATACTCCCATTTGGCAAATAATTATCTGAGAAATTCA
Source organism: uncultured Oscillospiraceae bacterium (assembly GCA_964520885.1). Taxonomy (GTDB): domain Bacteria; phylum Bacillota; class Clostridia; order Oscillospirales; family SIG519; genus CAZFQD01. The sequence continues at coordinate 8,191 of CAZFQD010000063.1, forward strand.
AAAAAACTTCAAAATTATTATCAATATCTTTATTTATTTTTTTGAAAAATAACCTTTCATAAGATATATATGCAAAATAATATCCTTTAATTTGCACCTTTTTGGAGGTATTTTTCTTTAATAAGTCTTTAATGGCAATGCTTTTATCATAATCTAAACTAATTCCTAAAGCCATTTGACATGCTAATTTTATTGCTCTAATTGAAATGCTGTCCTCTTGCAAAAGCAAAACATTTTTTTTAAATGAATTTCCATCAAAATCTGCATCGTATAAAGCCTTTTTTGCTAAATTATATAAAAATTTCTCATCTTCAATTGCTGAGTTTGAAAGTTTTTTTGAAGCAGTTATTAAGCAAGGATTAATTTCCTTTAAAATTGGGATTACGGTATTTCTAATTTTGTTTCTTGAATAATCTAAGCAAAAATTACTACTATCAATAATATAATCTTGCCCTTTTGATTTACAATAATTTTCAATATCTTCACGGGAACAATTAATTAATGGTCTTATTATATTATCTCTAACAGGTAAAATACCACACATTCCTTTTATTCCTGTTCCTCTTGTAAAATTAAATAGCATTGTTTCAATATTATCACTTGCTGTATGTGCTGTGGCAATTTTTTGGGCTTTTGTTTTTTCTAATACCTCATTAAAAAAATCATATCTTACTCTTCTGCCGCACTGTTCAATTCCCTCTTTGTTTTGCTTAGCAATTTTTGAAATATCTGCTTTTAAACAAAATAACTCTATGCCTTTTTTATCACATAAATCCTTTACAAATTGTTCATCTCTAAAAGCTTCTTGCCCTCTTAACATATGATTAATATGTGCCGCATAAAGCTTTATATTCTTTTGTTTGCATATTTCCTCTAATACTAATAATAATGCTATAGAATCCGCTCCACCCGACAAACCAATTACTATTCCATTGCAATTTTTAAGCATTGAATGCTTTTTAATTGCATTATTAACCTCTTGGTTCATAATGCACCTTCTCTATACTTGTAAACCTTGTATATTCTCCTAACCATTCAAGTTCTATTGTTCCTGTGCTACCATGTCTATTTTTGGAAACAATACATTCACAAACATTGCGATTTTCGCAATCTTTATTATAATAATCCTCTCTATATAAAAACATAACCAAATCTGCATCTTGTTCAATTGCACCGGATTCTCTTAAATCTGATAACATAGGTTTGTTTCCTGACCTTGCCTCAGGACCTCTTGAAAGTTGTGAAAGGCAAATAACAGGAACATTTAAGTCCTTAGCCATAATTTTTAAAGACCTTGATATTTCAGATACCTCAGTAACTCTATTATCGTTTCTCTTTCCTGAGGTCATTAACTGTAAATAATCTATAATTACTAATCCTAAATTCTTAACTCTGCGAAGTTTTGCCTTCATTTCACTAACTGTAATATTTGCTCTATCATCAAGTAAAATATTTGTAGACCCTAAAACTCCAGCGGCGCCTGCTAACTTTTCCCAATCACTATCGTTTAAATCGCCTCTTCTAATTTTTTGGCTATCAACTAATGCCTCGCTTGAAAGCATTCTCTCTGCTAACTGCTCATTTGACATTTCAAGTGAAAATATAGCAACATTTCTTTTGCCTTTTGTTGCAATATTTTGTGCTAAATTTAAAGCTAAACTGGTTTTTCCCATACCGGGTCGTGATGCAATAATCATTAAATCGGAATTATTAAGCCCTACTATTAATTTATCTAAATCGTGAAAATATGTAGGAACTCCCATATAAAATTCTCGGTCTTCACCTGATAACTTATGTAATCTATCAAGAGAGGAAAGAACTGCTTGAGAAAGAGTTGTAAAGCCCTTACTATCTCTATCTCTTGTAATATTGTAAATTTTTTGTTCAGCACTATCAAGGATATCTTTTGATTCTCCTGCACCCTCATAACACATTTCTTCAATTTCATCTGAAGCTGTAATTAATTCTCTAAGAACAGACTTATCTAAAACTATTTCAGCATACCTTGAAACATTTTTTGAGGTAGGCACCGCTTCTGAAAGGCGAAAAAGGTATTCCTTACCACCCGCTTCATCATAAACCCCTCTTGCTTTTAACTTATCAAGAATGGTTACTACATCTATTTCATTGCTTTCATTAAACATCTCTAAAACTGATTCATAAATTTCTTTATGCTGTGGAACATAAAAATGTTTAGTTTTTATAATACCAATAACTTCGTTAATACAAGCAGGATCAATTAATATAGCTCCCAATACTGCTTGCTCTGCTTCTAAACTATATGGCAATTGTTTTGATAAGTCCATTTTGTTTCCTCACTTCTAATTCCTAACTCTCCTTGTTTTTCACTCTAACATTTATCTTTCCGACAACATTGTGATAAAGTTTTACATCAATACTATAATCGCCAAAGGCCTTTATAGGCTCAGTTAATATTATTTTTCTCTTGTCAATTTCAATTTTATAAACTTTTAGTAATTCTTCTGCAATTTCCTTTGTAGTTACTGAACCAAATAATCTTCCCCCAGCACCAGCCTTAGCGGAAATTTCCAAAACACTAGTCATTAATTTTTCTTTAATTTCTAATGAAGAAGTTCTGCTTTCTAATATGTGATGTTCTATTGCTTTTGCTTGTGTTTTCATAACATTTAAATTTTGGTTATTTGCCTCTAAAACTAATTTTCTTGGCAATAAGTAATTTCTCGCATAACCATCAGACACTTCAACTAACTGCCCTTTTTTTCCATGCCCTTTTAAATCAACCTGTAATATAACCTTCATTTTCAAATATTCCTTCCCATTAAAAATCAGATGTCAGAGTTTCTAAAGTCAAGCAAACTTCGTTTTCATGGCTGAGTGTTGCTGAGTATAGCTTAGAATAGTTGAGTGTCGCTTTTGTAAATACAAACAATCCTAAGCAATTCTTACCTATTCTCACCTATCCTCATCATTTCTAATTAATTGTTACTTGTTACTTGTTACTTGTTTGAATTGATTCAAACTTATCTCTTATTTTTATTCTTTTTTCTTAAAGTTTTCTATTTCAACAAAAGATGATACTCCCCCAAAAAACGATACTATTGTTGCTCCACCAATTAAACAAAGAAATGCAATACATATAAACCCTATTATTTTTTTCCAAAATACAATTTTTAGCAAATTCATAAAATTAATAATTAAAGCTATTCCTGCTAAAAACAAAGCACCATTCAAAACGAGAAAAACATTTTCAAAAGCAACATTTACACTTGATTGTCCAGTAACAAGAATAATCAAAAATGAAATTGCAGTAAAAATTACGACTGACTTTGAAACTTTAAAATTCTTAATATCTAAATTATTTGAAATATTAAATTTACAACCCTTTAATACAACTTTTGTAATAATAAATGCAATAAAAATGCAAAATGCAATAAATAAAACTAATAATGACGGTATAGTTGGAACAACACTTTCAATTAAATAACTTTCAAACTGAACAAATAACGCATTTGCTGTTTCTATATCTTTTGGATATATTAATTTAAAAAGTTTTTCATATTGAGCTATTGAATTATTAATTATTTCAATATAATTTGAAAAAACAAATTTAGCTGAATTTAAGTTTAATGCTCCGCCTCTAATGTATATATAAGTTAAAATTAAAGAGCCATAGGCAATAACTTGTGGAACAATACTGAATAATAGTGTGTTTTTTATTCCAATTTCTTTTTTAAATAATACTGAAATTAAATAGCCCGCTGGAAAAAATAATAGTATTGAAAAAAATGATAAATAAATATTATTGCTAAAACTAAATACAATAATAAATACAATAATTGGTGTAAATAAAGCATAATGCTTTGGAAGTAAATAAGAAGAAATAGCATAGCTTGATAAAGCAACCATGCCGGCAAATAATATTATTTCAGAATTAAAAGCTGTTATAACACTAAGAAAAATTGTTATTATAGAAAATAATAAACCATATAAGGTTTTATTTTTTTGCATTATTTCATTATTCCTTTTCTCCATTTATAGTCCTACGAGTTTGGCGAACTGCTGCAAGATTATTGTCTAATAACTCTTCGGTCTTTTTTAATAAGCCATTTAGATAATCGGCTGCTGCTTTTTTCATTTTAATAGAATCGTCTTGAGCGGTTTTAACAAGCAACTCTGCTTTATCCCTTGCCTCACGCATTATAGCTTGTTCATTAAGTATTATTTCGGCTCTTTGCTCAGCGTTTTTTATCATT
>CAZFQD010000064.1:0-12261 GCA_964520885.1 uncultured Oscillospiraceae bacterium
AGCGAAAATTAGGTGCTGTCAGCTGTTTTTAAAGTAAAATTTTTGACAGTACCTAGAATAAGAAAAGGGGGTTTATATGAATAAGTTTATAAATTCTCCTGAAAATTTAATCAGTGAAATGATTAGCGGTTATATAAAAGCCTTTGGAAATAGTTATTACAAATTAGAGAATTATAATGGAATAATATATAAGAATAAGAAAGAAAAAGTATCAATAGTAACTGGAGGAGGCTCTGCCGGCGAGCCGTGGTGTATCGGAGTTTGTGGGGAAGGTATGTCAGACGGTGTGGCAGTAGGAAATGTGTTTTGTGCTCCTTCGGCAACCAATATATTTGCAGTGTGTAATGAGGTATATAATAAAAAAGGAATACTTTTAATTACCGGAAATCATACGGGAGACCTATTAAATTTTGAATTAGGCAAGGAACTTTTTTTATTGGAAAACAATGTTGAATGTAAATTATTATTAGTTACAGATGAGATTACATCTGCTTCTAAATCACAAAAAAACAAAAGACGAAGTTTATCCGGTATTAGCACAATTATATTTATTGCATCAGCTGTTGCAAATGCACTGCTTCCTTTAGATGAAGTATATAGAATTACAAAAAAAGCAAATGATAATTTATCAACTATATCTGCAACTTTAAGTTTGGGTTCAAATCCTGTTACTGGCTATAAAATGGGAGAAATAAAAGACGGTGAAGTGCATATAGGAATGGGAGCAACAGGAGAACCGGGTATAAGAATTGAAAAGTTTGTTAATGAAAAAACTATTACAAGACTATTAATTGATTATTTAGTAAAAGATTTAGATTTAAAAGAAAACGATGAGATAGCGTTGATTGTAAACGGAATGGGAACTGTTAGCGTTTTAGAGGAATTATTAATATGCAACAGTTCAATTGATTATCTTACCGAAAAGAGAATAAAGATTTTTGATACCGATATATGCGAGAAATTAAAAGTTCAAGAAACCAATGGTATTTCAATTTCGTTAATGAAATTAGACAAAGAACTTAAACAATATTATAAAGGAAAAGCAAATACACCATTGCTTTATAAAAATCATTATTAGGAGAAATCAAATGATAGATTATTTAACAATTAATGAAACTTTAAATATGTTTAAAAAAATATCAATAAAAATTATTGAAAACGAACCGTTGCTAACACAAATTGATTTAAAAACTGGAGATGGCGACCATGGAACGGGAATGAAAATTGGTTTTCAAGCAGTTTTAAATATGTTAGAACAAGATAAAAGTTTAAATTCAATACAAGAAATTTTTAAATCAGTGGGAATGAAATTAATAGATACAATGGGCGGAGTTTCGGGAGTTTTATTTGGAACATTATTTATTAGCGGAATTTCAAAAATAAAAAACAATGAGCATTTAACATTGGAAGAATTTCAAAAAGCTTTAAATTTAGCAACAGATGCAATTATGGAAAGAGGCGGTGCTTACCTTGGAGATAAAACAATGATAGATGCTTTAATGCCCGCTGTATGTGCATTAAAACAATCCTGTGAAGAAGGTTTGAACTTTAAGGAAGCAACAAAAAAAGCATACCAAGCGGCAAAAGATGGAGTAGATAACACAAAAAAAATGTTGGCCAAAAAAGGCAGAGCGATGAGTTTTAGAGAAAAATCTATAGGTTATCAAGATGCAGGAGCAACATCAATAATGTTAATTTTTTCGGCAATATATGAAAGCATTTAAAATAAAAAATATAAATGAGGGACAATAATGAAAAAATTAAGAATTGGTATTGTTGGTATTGTTCAAAATAATTTCACAGGAAACAAGCAAAAAAACTTTGACAGAGGTATTGAAAAAATTAATCAAATGTCAAAAAAACTTGATTTTGATATTTGGGCTTACGATAAACTAATTGTAACAAATGATGATGCATTAGTTTTTAAAAACGAGGCAAAGGACAAAGAAATTGATTTGCTTATTTTAATGTTTGCAAGTTTTGGTTCAGGAGAAATTATGACTTTCCTTCTTAATAGTGCTCCATATTTAGGCTTATGGGCACTTGACGAACCAAATAAGGACGGTGTTTTAGCATTTAACTCTTTTTGTGGAGTGAATATGTATGCCGCAAATTTAAAGCATTATTACAGAACTGTGGCTCCTTTGCACAAATGGTTTTATGGCGTATCTGAAATGTTTGAAAAAAGATTGCAAGTTACAGTTTGTGCACTCAGAGCAATTAAAAATATGAAGGGTGCAAAGGTTGGGCTTATTGGGGGAATAGTTCCTGGATTTAATGATTTATACTTTGATGAAAGATTAATCAGAGAAAAATTAGGGATAGAAATTAGCCGAAATAATGAGATGGATGACATTATCTCATTGGCAAACAGTTATAAAGACAGTGATTTAAAAAATGAGATAGACATTGTAACTAATGGGTATAATTCCATAAATGAAAAGGTTTTAAATGACATAGAGAAAAACGCAAGATTTTATAAAGCCTTTATGGAATGGTCAAACAAAAGAGAATTTGAGGCAGTTGCTATAGCCTGTTGGCCAAAACTACAAGACAAGTGCGATATGTTGGCATGCTCTACAATTGCAAAACTAAATGAAAATGGCTTACCTGCGGCTTGTGAAGGTGATTTAATAGGTGCTGTTAGTATGTTGATATTAAAATATGCTACTTTAAGCACTACAATGCTTATGGACTTAGTTGCTTTTGACACTAATGATGAAAGTGTTCAAATGTGGCATTGCGGACCTGCGGCTAATTGTTTTGCAAATGAAGAAGGCAGTTGTCTTGATTGTTTTTATGAGCAACAAGGAGAAACATTGAATAGAAGAAACGGAATGCACAATATGACATTTGCCGCAAGTGAAGCAACAGTAATGAGAATAACTGATGAATGCGAAAAGATGTTTTTGGCAAATGGAAAATTTAATCCAAATAAGCCCACTTATTTTGGTAGCGGTGGTTGGATTTCAAATATAGAAATTGCCGGTGAAAAAACAAACAGTTTAGATTTTGTTGAAACCGTATTGACAAACGGAATACCACATCATTTTCCAATAGTATTTGGAGATGTTACTGATGTAATGTTAGAAATAGGGGCATGGCTTAACATTAAAACTGAGGAGATAGTAACTTATAAAGACAATTTACAAAACAAATAGAATGGAGATCAAAAAAATGATCATTACAGGAGATGTATTAAGGGAGTATTTGAAAAAAGCAGATAAAATGGGTTTTGCAATACCGGCATTTAATTACTCGGATATATGGGATTTGTTGGCAATAGTTGAAGCGGCTAACGAGGAAAAGGCACCTATAATGTTAGCTTCTAATCCTCTTGTGGTAAGAGATATTGGGGTTGAACTTTGTGGTGCTATTGGCTTAGCAACTATGAAAAAGGCAATATATCCTGTTATGCATCATTTAGACCATTCTTCAAGTGTTAATATGTGTTTTGCCGCAATTGATAATGGCTATCCATCTGTAATGATAGATGCATCAAAACTTGACCTTAAAGGAAATATTGAAGCCACTTTAAAGGTTGTAGAGTTTGCAAAAACAAAAGGTGTGCATGTTGAAGCAGAATTAGGGAAAATAAAAGGTAATGGCATTGAGGGAAAATACAGTGGAACCGGCTTAGATTTTTTAGTTAATCCGGATGAAGCGGCACAATTAGTTAAGGCGACAAAAATTGATAGCCTTGCAGTTGGAATAGGAACGGCACACGGTTTTTACGAGGGAAAGCCGGAAATTCACTTTGATAGGTTGGCAGAAGTAAATGAGGCGGTTAGTATTCCGCTTGTTTTGCATGGTGGAAGTGGTATTCCATTAGAGGATATTAGAAGAGCAATCAAAAATGGAATTAACAAGGTTAATGTTGGAACAATAATTCATTGCACATATATGAACAATATGAGAACTACTTTAATTGAAATGGGCGAAAATCCTTATACTTTAGATGTTGTTAAGCCTGTTATTAAAGCAGTTAAGTCAGTTGTTAAAGAATGGATACAAGTTTGTATGGCAAATGGCAAAGCATAAATTATTAAAAATTAATTTGTAGTAAATTGTTTTTAGAGAGAAGATTGTTATGGAATCATATAAATTAGTTAAAGATACAATACAATTTAGAAATCTTAGCAAAACTCCACTTTTTTATTTAAATAGAGATAAACAACGAAGTGATATAATAATGGTAGGTTATACTGTTCCTTGCGATTTTAACCCAATTCGTCCTACTATAAGCGAGTGGGGATATGAATGGGAAAGTTTAAATAGCACTATGGGACAATCTCATAATAGACCTATAAAAGAATGGTCGGACTTAGAAACATTTGTTCCACCCGAACCATTTTCAATTGGACGATTTGAAAGTGCTAAGCATACCATTAAAGAATACAAAGGGAAATATTTAATTGGAGATTTGGGTATAACGGGTTTTAATCATGTTACTTTCTTACGAGGTTTTGAGAATACTTTAGAAGATATTTATCTTGACCGAGAAAATATAGAAAGATTATTAGATGTAGTTGTAGATTTTGAGTGTGAAATTATTCGTCAATTTGCAGAATGCAAGGTTCATGGTATTGCATTTGGTGATGACTGGGGCACACAACGAAGCCTTATGATTTCACCTGTCTTGTGGGAGGAAATATTTTTACCCAAATATATTAAGCAATTTCAATTGGTTCATTCATTGGGGATGGATGTATATTTTCATTCTTGCGGATATGTGTATGATATTATTCCGCAATTAATTAAAGCAGGAGTTGATATATTTAATTTTAATCAACCCGATTTATTAAATATTGATAGGTTGAAAGATGATTTTGCTGGCAAAGTTAATTTTTGTTGTCCAATTGACCATCAACGCTTGGCTATAAACGGAACAAAGAGTGAAATATTTAATTATGCAAAAAAATTGAAAGATAAACTTGGAATAATAAAAGGTGGATTTATTGGATTTATTGAGTATTATCCAAGTTTAAATATGGATGAAGAGCATTATAAGTGGATTTGTGAAGCATTTGAAACACTTTTCTGAAATAACAATTTTTCCCCATTGATTTATTAAATAATAAGGACTACAATATAATTGTATAGGAGGTTTAAAAAATGTATTTAAATTTTGATACCAATAGAATTATGCAATTAATGATGGATTTTAATAAATTGACTGGTTTGAGAATAAGTTTTTGGGATGTTGATTTAAACGAACGGTTTAAATATCCGCTTCATGGAAGTAAATTTTGCGATAGATTAAAAGAAGATAAAAAAGCTTTTGATAAATGTAATGAGTGTGACAGAACGGGATGCAAAAAGGCTGAGGAAACAGGTAAATTATATATATATAAATGCCATATTGGTCTTTATGAGGCGGTAATATCCGTTGTTGAAGAAAAAAAATTAATTGGTTGGATGATGATAGGTCAAATTTTATTTGATTCTGCGGATACTAATCAGTGGGAAATAGTAGGTAAAAACTGTTCACAATATTCAGTTAATTTAGAAGAGTCAAAGAAGTTGTTTATGCAAATTCCTCATATCTCTTCGGACAAACTTGAAGCCGCAATAAGACTTATGGAAATGAGCTCAAAATACATATATCTAAGTAATATGGTAAAAATTTCTCATCCATCAATAGTTAATCGTCTTGTAAGCTATGTAAAAGCAAATATTTCTAGCTCATTAACGCTAATACAGATATCGGATTTTATAGGAATTAGCAAATCGTATGTAAATCGAATCGCAAACGAAGAACTAGGTATGAGTATTTTTAAGTATATTAAAAGAGAAAGAATATATCTTTCTAAAAAATTATTAATAGAATCTGATATGCCAATTTCACTTATAGCTGAAACAATTGGAATGCCAAGTGCAAACTATTTTTCAAGATTATTTAAAAAAGAAGAGGGTATAAGCCCTACTGAATTTAGAAATAAAAATATTTAAGAGTGAATATTTTACATTTTTAAACAAATTCATTAACACTAAATTATAAATAAGTGTTGTTATGTGCTATTAGTAATAATATTATGCATTTACATTAATAAATATCTATACTATGATATATTTTGGATTTAAATAATATTAAGTTGAAAAAATAAAAGGAGATAGATTTTATGTTAAAAGATGGTATACATTCTATGGTAGATAGAGAAAAAATGATTCCTAATGCTAAAAAGCTCAGAGATACATATGAAATGAAAAAAGATGCACCAATATATATGCGTGAATTCGGGTTTATGTCAATTGACAGATGGGTTGAAGAGGGACATATTTCTGGTATTGATGATATGCTTAATATGGGACTTTATGATGAAGGCGGAAAAGATGGTGGAAACTGCTGGCTATGGGGATTAGGGTGGACGGAGTCGGATATGGTTCCTGCATTTGAAGAAAAAGTTATAGAAGATAGAGGAGACCATGAAGTTGTTTTAGATTTAGCTGGCAGACATGTGCTTTTTTTCAAAGGAAGACGAAATGGATTTATGCCAGAATATATAGAACATCCAGTAAAAGACATAAAAACATGGGAAGAGAATATAAAACCGAGGTTAAATCCTAAATCTCCTGAAAGATATGGAGCGGAATTTCAGGCGAGTATGAAAGATGCTATTGAATTAGCGGGAAATGGTTCAATGATTCGCCAATTTATTATTGGAGGATATATGTATCTTCGCAGTCTTATTGGGCCGCTTGAACTATTAACTATGTTTTATGATAATCCGGAGTTAATACATAATTGTATGGAAACTTGGCTTAATTTAGCTGATTATTATGTTGCACAAGTTCAGAAAAATGTTACTCTTGATGAAATTGCATTTGGTGAAGATATTTGCTACAAGACAGGTCCACTTATTTCTCCTGATATGATGAAGGAGTTTTTATTTCCATATTATCAACAATTAATTACTAATACAAAAAAACGACAAATAGATAAGCAACGCAAACTAAACATTTTTCTTGATACAGACGGAGATGTTCGTTCAGTTATAGACCATTATAAGCCTCTCGGATTTAATATAATTAGTCCATGTGAAGTGGCGGCTTGTGAGGATGTTACTGAAATAGCCAAGAAATATCCTGATTTAATAATTCAAGGTGGAATTGATAAAAGAATATTGGCTGAGGGGAAAAATGAAATTGACAGAATGATAGACCATATAATGCCATATATGAAATCAAGAGGGGGATATGTGCCTCATTGTGACCATGTTGTTCCCGAAGAGGTCTCCTTCGAAAATTATATACATTTTAGAAAAAGATTACTTGAATATTCAAAATAAAATTTCATAATTTAATAAATGAGGAGGGGTATTAATGCAAAAAATATTAAAAGTATTTGTAACTGTAGTTTATATTTTTATGTTTGCTTTAAACTCCTCATTTTTTTATGTTAATGCATCTAATAATGAAACAATAGATGATGTTATGGAAGGTTATGTAAAAACCATTGGATATTCGGAATATTTATTAAAAACAGGGAGTGCTCCACATCCGGATAGCGAAATTAACATAAATGCAAAGGATTATACTTTTGCCTCTGAGCAAGCACAAGTTACTGTTGGGGAAATACTAGATATTAAAGATTGCCTTTTGTTGAATGGAATTGGTGGCAAGGTTTATTGGACAGTTGAAGTTGAGCTGGCTGGATATTATGAATTATCTTTTGATTATTGCCCACTACCTTATAAAGGCACTAATATTGTTTTGAAACTTGAAATTGATAAAAAGACTCCTTTTGATCAAGCCACAAGACTAATATTAAATAGAATATGGAAAGATAATGGGAAAATAAAAACTGATAAGAAAGGCAATCAGATAGTTCCACCACAAATAGAAGTCCCTCAATGGACAATTGAAAAGGCTAAGGATACTGATGGATACCAAAATGAACCCTTTTTATTTTATTTTGGAGCAGGAAAGCATGAAATCAGTTTAGAAACAACCTCTGAGCCAATTGCAATTAATAAAATCATTTTAAATAATTCAAAATCTTTTTAGAAGTAATTTTAGGTGGTAACAGTAATGGAACACAGACTGAAATGATATTAACTTTTAATAATACTGAGGTATTAAGAGATAATGTAAACTCAAACACTGTAAATGAATTTGTTATTAATAATCCAAACCTTTGGTCTGCCGAAAATCCTAATATCTATAATTTATATGTAGTTGTATCAAAGGGAAATCAAGAAATAGAGGCAATTTCTCAAGTAGTTGGATTTAAGCACATAGAAATTAAAAACGGAGTATTTTACTTAAACAATCAAAACATTAAACTAAAAGGCATAAACAGACATGATTTTCATTATAAAAATGGCTGGACGGTTACATTAGATGAAATGGAAAATGATATATTATTATTAAAGAGATTTAATAATAATTGCATTAGAACATCTCATTATCCTAACGACCCCAGATTTTTAGAGCTTTGCGATAGATATGGGATGTATCTTATTGATGAAGCGGATTTAGAAACTCATGGGGCAACTTGGATGAACAATTGGAGCTATTTTAGCGAAAATCCTGAATGGGAAAATGCTTTTATAGATAGAGTGTCAAGAATGGTATATAGGGACAGAAATCACCCTTGTATTGTAATGTGGTCTTTGGGCAATGAAAGTGGCTGGATTAGAAATCATAAAATTTGTAATGATTTAGTCAAAAAATTGGACAAAAAGATACCGGTTCATTATGAAGGTGCTATTTACGACGAATGCAAGGGATTTGATGTAGTAAGTATGATGTATCCCGATTTTAACGAAATAAAAAAGCATTTAGAAAATAGAGAGGAACAACCATTTTTCCTTTGTGAATATACTCATGGGCAAGGAAATTGTCCTGGTGGATTAGAGGAACATTGGGAAATCATTTATTCAAATGATAAAGCATTAGGCGGATGTGTTTGGCAAATGTGTGACCATTCGGCAATAGTTTTTAAAGATGATGGCACCGTAAAGTATAAGTATGGATATGGTGGCGATTTTAAAGAAGGAATTAATGACGGAATTAGAGGTGCAAACGGATTTTTTGACCCTGAACGAGTACCAAGAAATGCCGCATATATGCTAAAACAAGTATACAGACCTATTAGAGCAAAGCTTTTAGAAAAGAATAACACTATTAACATTGAATTTCAGAATATGCAGGATTTTTTAGATTCAAGTGATATTGAATATATATATGAGCTTTTAGAAAACGGAATAGTAGTTGAAAAAGGTAAATTTGATATCCAAAATATTTTACCTCATCAAAAAACTGTTTTCACTTTGGCTATAAAAAATGAAATGAAGGATAAAAATGAGTACCTACTAAATATTTATTACAATAAAATAAAAAGCACTTCCTATTGTAATGCCGGTTTTGATTTAGGCTTTGAACAATTTTCTTTATCAAAATTTAATAAAATTTGTTTTAAAAATGAGAAAAAAGACAATATAGTTATTATTGAAAAAAATCAAGATGCTTATGTTCAAGTTGGAAATGTTAATTTGATATTAGATAAACGCTACGGAACAATAAAAAGTCTTTGTTGCAATAATGTTGAATTTTTATGCACTACCAATAAAAATGCCGGTGTTTCTGAATATGCTATGCCAATTTCGGGACCAAGACTTAATTTTTGGCGTGCACCTGCTTTTAGTGATGCAGAAATTGAGCCGCAATGGCGTGCATACGGCTATGATTGCTTAGAAACACATATTAATAAAGCAATAATTGAAATAGGCGAGGATGAGTTATTGTTTAAAGTAAATGCCTTTTATGGAGCTAAGGCAATATTGCCGGCTTTTGAAGCGGACATTGTTTATAGAATATGTAATAGCGGGTTAATTGATATTGAGTATAAGGTGAAGCCATTAAGAGAAGATTTACCGTATTTGGCTAGGTTGGGCTTAGTAATGGATTTAAGTTATAATTTTAAGCAAGTAGAGTATTACGGAAAAGGTCCGCTTGAAAACTATCCAGATATGCAAGAAGCATCAAGAATTGGTTTATTTAGTCAAAGAATATCAAAGTTAGGGGAAATTGATATTTTACCTCAGGAAATGGGAAATCGCTCTCAAATTCGTTGGTGTGCATTTTGTTCAAAACAAAATAAACTTACAGTTTTCGCAAATGAACCCTTTAATATGAATGCACATCATTATTCACAGGAAATTCTTGAGAAAACTACACATATTGAGGAATTAAAACACCAAATGTTAACTCAAATAAATTTAGATAGTGTAATTGCACCAATTGGTCAATGGTATTGTGGATACCCAAAGGATGATATGCGATTTAAAGTAGTACCAAATCAAGAATTGAACTTTAAATTCACATTTGTTTTAGAAGATAGCATTAAGAAGAAATAAAAAAGTGAAATTGGAACTGGTTACGATTTATTAACAAAATTTTAACAGTGCCATTTGCAAGGAGAAAGGTGATTTGTATGGGAAAAAGCAGAATATTATTGTTAGTATTAATATTAGTATTAGTATTTGTTTTGACTTCTTGTAAAGGCAAACTACCGGTTGGTTCAAGTAGTTTAGTCAATTCAGTAGATAGTAGCAATGATTTACAAAGCAGTAGCATAAGTAGTAGTGATTATTTTTCAAGTGGTAATAGTAGTAGTGATTATTTTTCAAGCGGTATTAGCAGTAGCGGTAGTAGTAATAGCAGTAATAATAGTAGTGGAAATCCCAGTCCAACTAATTCACCAAAGCCTAGAACATTTGTTTCACAATTGGTAAATAAAAATGGTCGCACCTATGTTGAATATTTAGATAATCCATATTTAATGTATGGAGTGCAAATAAGACTTGACAATTTAAGAGCAGAAGGTATTATTGACACAAAAAAGTGGGAAGAGTTGTTTGCAAAAACAAAGGATCTTAATTTTCAAACTATTGAGTGTCAAGTTGTATGGACTTGTGTTGAATATGAAAAAGATAAATTTGATTTTTATGAACTTGGCTTAATACTTAAATGGTGCAATAAATACGACCTTAATTTGCAAATAATTTGGTTTGGCTCTAATGTAGCAGGAGGACCTACAGATGTTCCGAAATACATATTAAACGACCGTGCTACATTTCCAAGAAACCCATTAAGTCCTGAAACCCATTTAGACTATTCCAGCCCAAATTTAATTGCAAGAGAGCAAAATGCTATGAATCAAATGATGAAATTTATTGAGAAAAATGACCCTCAATATCGTGTAGTTATGGTTCAAGTTAATGCAGAGCCGGATAATGTTCAAGGCATATCTTTTAATTGGAATGATCCTGTGGCAGTAGCAAAATATATGTGGGGCGGAGGACAGGCTGATGCTTCAATTAATATGATGGATAAGTTAGGGCAAGTCATTAAAACATCAAACAGAAAAGTGGTAACAAGAGCGGCATTAATAGACCAAAGTTATATTAATTCTATTCTCAGAGATAAGCATTATGTAAGAAAGATATTTGATACAGTGGGTATTGACTTAGTAGGAATTGATAATTATGATGCAACACTTTCATCACATACAAAGCTAAAAGATTATATAAACAGTGAAATTCCTACTGGAAACATTGCATACACCCCTGAAGCCGGAGGAAATTGTTCCAATACCATTAATCAAGTTATGCATGCCTTTTCACGAGGTGAGGGACATTTAATTTACGAACTTAGAACATCTAATTCTATGCCTATTGACCTTGATACCGGTATTTTTCGCAGGACAACAACATGGGGTTGGGTAGAGAGAGACGGAACTTTTGATGTGGATGTATATCCAAGAATGCCTTATGGAAAGATGAAGGAATGCAAAACAAGTGAAGTTAGAGATTTCAATAGAATGATTTATAAAGCGGATGTGAAACTTGCATCTTTGCCTGTAAGCAATATTGCGACCTTTAATATTGATGCTAATACACCAAGCACTCAAAGCTGTGGCACTTATCAAATTCAATATAATTCACCAACAGGAGGAGAAGCATTTGCAATGTGCGATACCAATGGAGACTTAATATTGTTGTCGTTATACGATTTAAGCAAGTTTACAATTCAAGGCAAAACTATTGTTGGTAAGGCATCGCTGGGTTATTATACAAAATTAGGTGTATGGGTGGAAGAAAGCACAATAAGTGCAAGCGGAAATTCAATTTATTTACATCCAGTTAATTGTGTTCGCATTAGTGCGGGAAATATAAAATAAAATTTAGCGAAATATTTTCTGATAGTGTAAAAACTTTTATGAAAACTTCTGAAACAAACCCTTGACAGCCAAAA
>CAZFQD010000065.1:0-12250 GCA_964520885.1 uncultured Oscillospiraceae bacterium
AAATCACCACAGTTTTTATGTTCGTCAACATACACCTTAATGTAGTCAAAGAGTATAGGAGCATACTGCACCTCATCAATAATAACAGGCGGCGAAAACCTCTGTAAAAATAGCAGAGGCTCACTTTTTGCAAACTCTCGGTGCGTTGGATTGTCAAGGGATACATATTTTCTGCTTTCATTAGCCATTTTTTTAAGCAGTGTAGTCTTGCCAACCTGACGAGGTCCTGTTACAAGCAAAACAGGAAAAGTATCATTTATTGATTTGATTTTTTTTTCAATTGCTCGTGCAATAAACATAGTATCAACTCCCATAATTATTACATTCATTTAATAAGTTTTATGCAAATTTAAAATGTGGTTTTAATTTAGCATAAATATATTGATTTGTCAAGTTATATATGTCACAATATTTTCATTGAGAAACCTAAAATCTATTGAAATTGCAAATAATATGGTTCTGCTCGCAAAAACTTTTCTTAAATAGCCAAAATCCTAAAAACGACAAAACTATATCTTTGATACTAATAATTTAAGCAACACCAAAAAGCTGGTTTATCAAAATAACCTCTTCGGTTACATTTGATGTGCCAGCTTGAGTTTTTGTATTTTGATTTGAATAAATTTGTTTCCATAAATTGTTTGCACTCCTAAAATAAATTGGTATAATCATAACATAAAATCTGTAGTTTTAGAAGTTAAATTATTTTTGCAACAGAACCCCTTTTTTTAGTATGATGCAACCGTATAGTGCCTTCTCACTTGTGGCAACAATTGCATAAGCCTTTTTTGCTCTATCGTAAAAATCATAAGTTTCAATATACTCTATGCAATCTTTACCTCTTTGGTCATATTTACCGATTAATTGCTTATAGTCTTCCCATATAACAGGGTTTGTATTATCTCCCGGAATAATAGACATTAAGGAAATAGGATGTTCGCAATAAGTGTCCAGAGGGAAAAATTGCAGTATTGCATTAAGTAATTTTAAGACACCATGCCCATCACATCGCACAAGTTTGTTTGCCATACTTGCCGCAGGAAAATTCCCATCTCCAATAACAATTTCGTCCCTATGACCCATTTCCATTAAAATTTTCAACAGTTCGGGTGTAAGTTCATTGGGTATTCCATTAAGCATACAATAGCCTCCTTAAAATGCAAATTTTTACTTAAAAACATATTTTCTAAGCATTCTGCTTGCGGCTACAGCATCAGAGGTAGCCAAAATACTTTCCACTTCGTTTTTATCCATTTTGTTTACTACATTGACCATTGCCGTCATCCACTCAACACTTTCACGAACTGCTTCAAGGCTATCTTCTCTATATGGATACTGGTCAGTTGAGATGTAACCTTCATAGTTGGTTTTGTCAAGCCAATAGAAAAACTCCATATAAGGAATTGTGTGAATTGTGCCGGTAATCATATCATCGTCCCACAAGGTATAATTGTCATTCATATGGACATGAAACAACTTATCTCCGTATTTTTTTAACAAAGCTACCGATTCGGCTACATTTTCATATGCAACCAATGCATGTCCGAAATCTATTGTAACTCCGCAATTTTTTTCGCCGATATCCTGTGTCATTAAAATTGTATTTGTTACATTTGAAGCATAACTTCTATTCCTTGGCTCTTTTGGTTTGTACTCAATGGCAATATTGATATCCTTACGATAAGTGCAACATTGCTTAATGGCATCAATAAAAAGTTCGCGGTCTTTCAAATAATCAGCTTGGAAAAAATAATCGTATCCATCCTGACCGGGCCAAAGGCTAACAGTCGGACAACCAAGTTCTGCGGCGGCATCCATCATTTCTTTTGTATGGACTATTGCGGAATTTCGTATTTCTGCGTCCTTAGAAATGAACGCTCCTTTGCCGTATTTTCTTGCCGCAAAATGTTCAGGAATGATAGAAACTAATTTTAGATTTGTTCTTTCGAGTTCATTTCTAATTTCGTTTACATTTGCTGAAGTAATGTGAAATTCACCAATCAACTCTACCCCATTAACATTTTCAATAGTAGATACCCTGTCAAAAAGTTGATGTAAAGTGAACGGTGCACTGTAACCCTCAGTGCAAAAACGGTCACAACAGTTTCCTACATTGGAAAGAATTACAGAAAAATTTGGTTTGAACATAATTAACTTCCTCCTAAAATAATTTATTTTTATAAAATTGCAAGTTGAGTTGAAAATATATACCCTTGATTGTCAACTAAGTTAACATAGAACATTTTTGCTTTTTCTGGAGGTGTAACATTAATTTCATTGTTTATTATTTGTAAATCAATTCTATTCCATTTTTCAATTAAATAATACATAACATTATCGTTAGTTGCATAATTTAATTCATCAGTTCTGTAAACTAAATATGCTGATTTTATTTCTACACCTTTAGATACAGAAAAGGCTACCTTCATATCGTCCTTTGTTGGTTGCTTTGTAATTGTTGCCAAGGCTTTATTAGATTTTAATATTGATAAGGCAAAAGAATATGCTTCCAAAACATTCCAACCATCTTCGTGACTATGAAGCAAATTTGGAATAATACACAGATTAGAATTAGGGGTAACTTGTGCTGTCTGAGTAGTAATATCTAAAGAAAATGCAACATCGGAATCACTGTTAATCCATAATGTAGGTGTTTTACACAATGTTAACCACTTAGATGTTTCTGTTTCCCATGTAGTTTCCATAGTATTTGTAAAAATATTATCTGGATAATTTCCTATCATCAATGATTTGGATTCTTTAATATATGCACACCCATAAATTGGTATTGCAAATGCAAAACAATTAGAATTTGAGATAGCCACACTTGTTATGATACCACCCCAAGATATTCCACAAATGCCTATTTTACTACTGTCCACTCTTTGGTCATTTGCAAGTAGCGAATGAGCTAAATAAGTATCTGCAACTGCGTGATACATCCATTGATTTTTAGGTGAGGCACTTGAGCCATTTAAAGGTAAATTTGAAGGACCTCCCATTATTTTGTTTTGCTCATCCACAGGTTGTTTGTTTGAATAATATGAACCAGGGCTGTCCGATATATTTCCTTCAAGGTCCATAGCAATAGCGGCAAAGCCCTTTTCTACCCATTTTTCTACCCATTGGGGATAGGCCATTCCTGCTCCCCCATGGGCAAGCACTATGGCAGGAACTTTATTGCTCTTTGACGCACTTTTTGGAAATCCAATATAAGCAAAAACACGAGTTTTATAATTATTATAATCCAATCCATCATAATAAATAGCTTTCACATCATTGTAATCCATATCTGGCACATTATATATGCGAGGAGCTGTCCATACTTTGCTTTCAAATCCCATTTTATTCATATTAAGATACATTCCTTTCAAACTATACTCATCCTTTTTTTTAAAAAATTAATCAATATTTATTCCTTAATGCCAGCCGAAGCCATAGTTTCAATAACCTTACTCTGTGTAACTATAAATGTTGTTATTGGCACAATCATCATTACAACTACAATAGCAGTGGCAACTCCAGCCCTTGCAATTCCAGCCAACATAATTTGACCTAATGCATAGTTTAGCGTTTTAAGATTTTCAGAATATATCATATTTGTTGAAGCAACAGCCCACAAAGCTTGCACAGAAAACACAATAAGTGTAAGCCAAGCTCCTTTAACTAATGGCATAACTATTTTCCAAAATGTTTGCCACTCGTTTGCTCCGTCTATGCGTGCGGCTTCAA
Organism: uncultured Oscillospiraceae bacterium; assembly: GCA_964520885.1. Taxonomy (GTDB): domain Bacteria; phylum Bacillota; class Clostridia; order Oscillospirales; family SIG519; genus CAZFQD01. The sequence goes on from CAZFQD010000065.1 coordinate 3,733, forward strand.
GCATTGAATCATGAATCTGTTCCATAAACTGTTTCATTAGATATAAACCCAACGAACTTCCGAAAACAGGAACTATTAAAGCAAAATATGTATCTATCCATCCAATTTTCGCCATTGTAAGAAAGTTTGGTATTGCTGTTACTGCTGGACTAAACATAAGTGATAAGATAATTATTTTAAAATAAATCTTTGCTCCGGGAAATTTATGCTTTGCAAGAGGGTACGCACACATTGATGCAAAAATAATTTGACCAAAAGTACCCACAGCAGTAATTAACACTGTATTAAAAAGATATCTTGAAAAAGGAATAGTAGAATTACTCATCATTGTAAACAAATCAATATAATTTTTAAATGTAGGACTGATAACATAAAAACGCGGAGGAAATACCCACAATTCGTTTAACGGTTTAAAAGAATTTACTATCGAAAGGTAAAGTGGGAATGCGGTAAATACCCCTAATAAAGCAAGCAAAGAAAATACAAAGATATTTCCTCCAACCGATCTGCTTTGTTTAACATGAAATAGTTTTCTTCTTCTTTTTTTTATTACAACCTCTTTCATATTAATTACCTACCTTTGAGAGGATTATTTGTATTATTTTATTTATTCCAACCATTGTCAAAAACAATATTGTTGCAATCGCACAAGCATAGCCCATTTCAAATCTAATGTTGCCATAATCCTGTAAATGATTCATAACTGTATGTGCTCCATAAAAAGAACTCGGGAAACCACATAAAGCCGATATAACATCACCAATACCAAAAGAAGCGGTAATGCTCATAACGGCAGAAAACATTAGTTGCCCTTTTATTGAGGGTAAAGTAATATACCAAAGTTCCTGATACCTGTTTTTTATTCCATCAACTGCACCTGATTCGTAAAGCGACCTATCAACATTTTGAAAGCCCGCAATAAATGTAAGAAACCCAACTCCCAAACTCGACCACAAAACAACTATAACTATAGCTGCCTTGATGTAAATCGGATCAATAAACCATTGAATAGGTATATTTATTATTCCAAAATCTAAAAGCCACGCATTTAGGTATCCGTATTGGTCTCCGCTAAAAATTAATGACCAAATATAAACCACACCCGAAAGTGCAGGTGCAAAAAACAGCAAAGTCATAATTGAACGAATTTTTGGCGAAAGTTCATTAACAAACCAAGCAACAATAAGGCTAAGAAAGAAACTAACAGGTCCTGTTATTGTTGCAAAAATAAATGTATTTTTTAATGCAATCAAAAATATTTGGTCATCAAATAGTAATTTCGTATAATTATCCCAACCAATAAATTTTGGTGGTTGCAGAATGTTAAAATATGTGAAACCGTAATAAATGGCGTTAATGACAGGAATTACAGTAAATGTTGCAAAGACTATTGTAAAAGGCACTATAAACAAATATGATGCTTTATAATCATATATTTGTTTAAATAGATATCTAAAATATCCACTATTATTAACTTTTTTATTCAAAGTTGCATTATTTTGATTCTTTGAATTAGCAGAAATTTTTGTTAAAGGATTCATTTTTTCATCTCACTTACTACTTTAAATTAGGCAAACCAAACTCTCTTCTTTTATCTGTAATCTCATCGTTAATTAATTCCACTTGGTCTTGCAGTATTTCACCTGGGTCTGTAAGGTTATTAGAACTCAAATTACTTGAAGTTACAATATAAGCACGTTTAAAAGCGAAATCAAGATATCGAGAGGTCATATAACTGCCGGGAACTTCAGGAATTCCCTTTGTTAGTTGCCATTGTTCCATTAAAATTTTAAAATCCTTAGTGCTCCATGGGATATGATAAAGTGCTTGTATGTTTGCTGTCTGATACCTAGCCGCAATACCCATAATGCTTTCAAGTTCATTGCCATATTGCTCCTGAGTTTCAGCTGATGAGAACCATTTCATAAATTCCCATGCATCATTTTTGTTTTTAGAATTCTGCATCATTATAGTGGCAGTTATAATAGATGCAATGGTCCTGTCAATTGTGCCGTCAGCTTTTTTTGTTCCAGGGACAAGTGAAAATTTCCACATTCCATCAAGTTCTGGAGCAAATACCGAAAGAATATTGTATGTCCCGTAATCGGCAATTCCTATAGGAACTTCACCAGATCTGAATCTTGTGTTAAAATCATATTGTGCAGGCAAAAAATATTCATTATAAAACTTTATCCATTTAAAAAACGCATTAATTGATTGATCACTATCAAGTGCTGAACTAATCCCGCCTTCATTATAAAATTTTCCATCCATTTGATAAAGAAATGTTGCAAAGGAGTGCATACCCATTCCAAGTAAATTTGGCATATATGGCTGAGGCAAACCAAAACTAAGATTCTTTTTTTGGAGTATTGGAAGCATACCAATTACATCATCCCATGTTTGTGGCACAGAAATATTTAGTTCATTTAATATATCGGTCCTATAAAATAGCATAGGAAAGTTTTGAGTTTCAGGCAGTCCATATACATGTCCATTAAAAGTAAGTGGCTCCATAGCACTATTTTGAAATCTTTTTGCAATTTCAGGAAAATCATCAAATTGTTTAAGGTCAACAACTGCACCTCTAATAGCATAGTTAAGAGGATCGTTTTGAAAGTTTGATAATACAACATCAGGCCCTTTATTTGCAATTACTGCCGTCAATAACGAACCGTATGGAACAAGCTGAATATTCACATTTATTCCTGTTTCTGAAGTAAAGAAATTTTTTGTCAGTTGATTAAGTGAATTAGCCTGGTCTCGACCAGAAGTTATCCAAACTCTGACTGAAGAAGTATTTTTATTTGTTGCACCTATATTTGAATAATCAATAAAAAACGATGCAAAAAATTGCTGTATTGAGTAAACTATATTTGAAATTATGCCCAAATCAGTATTTGGAAGTTTTACATTTTTTGATGCGACCGAAATATAATCTATTTCTAAAGGTTGCTGTTTGACAGTTGATACCCATGACCCAAGTATACTTATATTAATAACAAAGTCATAGAACAAACTTGCAATTTTTTCAGGATTATCGCTCATCTTTTTCAGTTGTTTTGAAAGGGTTAATAGTTGAGTTGTCTGCGAACTGCTTACTTCGTTTAATTTAATAAAATCATCATATATTTGATTAAGCACGATACTTTGTTGATTCATTTTCTTTAAAACATCGGGTATAATCTTTTCAAAAGAATAATTTCTATCTTTATCAGGTACTGGCCCAGTTACCATAAGCAAATCCATATATATTTTGTTAAGAATATTAACTGAAGCATTTACACTCTGAATAAATTCAGTAAGTTCACCTAAAGAAACTTTCATCTTAATTGTGTGCATACCCTCTGTAAGATAAAACTTGTATGGATTTTCATCTCCTCCTAAGCTAAATGCTTTCCAACTTGTGTCATATGGAAACTTATAAGCATTTAGTTGGGCACATGGTATTTCACCATCTATATAAATACTTCTGTATGATGCCTGACCGGCAACAACATTTTGTCTAGCGGTAACTCCAATTTTATAAAGTCCGGTTTTAGGAACATTAAATTGCCATGATACCCATTGCCCAGTATTTTGCCACTTGCTACCGCCGATAGTATTTAATAGAATCTTTGAATAACTACTTGGATGTGTTGCTGGCGAGGAAAAATCTGAAATAGGATAAATAGCATTATCCGATTTCAAGTCAGCTTGTTCACCTTGAATTTCAACATATTCATCTATTGTATCAAGGTATCCTTTTTTTATGTAATCGCTACTTAATTGTGAATAATCCTTAAGTTTAGGGGTTTGATAAAATTTCATAGCACTAATGGTCATAGGTTCTTTAACAGTTTCAAATCTGATTTGATGTAAACCTTTACTTAAATAAAACTTTAATGGTTCATTATTATATCCCAACGAATCAAATATATTTGTAGTCATCCACATAGGTTTTTCAATCTGTGTAGGACGAATCTGATTTCCACCCATATCGTTTATTATTTCGTTGGCATTTGTAAAGGACCTTGAAAATGTTAAATTACCCGCTTCATCAAATGGTAGTTGACCGTCAATTAGTAGCGACCTAATAATTGAAGAGCCCTTACCTTGCGAAGGGTAGTATTCTAAACAAATATTATATAAGCCTTCGTTTTCAATGTTAACTTCCCATTCTACATATCCTTCAACTCCAGTTTCAATACATTTGCCTTTTTTATCGCCTATATTTTCTGCAATAGTGGCATAATCACTGGAGCAATTAAAGTTAGTAATATCAACATTTATCTCCACTTGTGGTGAGGGTATTGATTTATATTTTATAATATAATTTTTATAAGCATTTTCCCCCGTCCCATAAACCGAGCTAATATTTGCTGTAGTTGCTGTATCGGCTTTAACATTAATTTCTATTTGAAAACAGGTAGGAATTAACATACATAAAGTAATAAAACAAATTGCTCTTATACCATTTTTTTTCATAAACTCACCTACATTCAATGTATATTTTAATAGCAGATATAATTATCCCACTATGCCACTTCTTTCAATGCTTTGGACAAAAAACTTTTGAGCAAAAATGTACAATATAATCAACGGAATCATATGCAATATCATTGCACAATTATTATATATTCCTTCAAGTAAATAATCAAATGAAGTTCCACTCACACAGTTTATACGATAACCAATATTATAAATTCGTGCCGCCATAATATCCATTGATTGAGCAAAAAACGCAGTATATAAGTAATCATTCCATCCCCAAACAAATGTAAATAAAAATATTGTAACTAACATATGGGTAGCCCCGGGAAGCATTATTCTTCTAAATGTTCCAAAAATACTACAGCCATCCATATATGCGGCTTCTTCAAGTTCTTTAGGCATATTTCTAAAATATTGTCTAAGCATATAAATAAGTAAACCGTTTTTTGCTCCCATTGCTGAAACAGAAAGCATAAAGAAGGGCCAATAAGAATTTAATAAATTCACACCATTAGGTGGAGGAACAATAGAAAATAAAGTTACAAGACTAAAACTTTTGAATTGAAGATACAAAGGAAGCATTACTGTTTGTGCAGGAATAGCTAATGTTAAAATTATTAGTGCAAACAATAAATTGCGTCCTTTGAATTTAAATCTCGCTATGCCATATGCTACTAATGTGCAAGAAACAGTTTGTAATATTCCATTTATTGTTGTAAACATTAAGGTTCCAAATAATGTGCTCCAATATTGTATGAAATCCATAACTTTATTATAAAACTCTAAAGTAGGCTTTTTTGGTATCATCCATACTGTGGGGTCAAAAAAATCTGTAGTTGATTTTATAGAATTGGATAACTTAACGATTACAGGATTAAGTATTAAAAAAGCAATTCCTATTACCAAAACTAACCTTAGTAACGAAATTATATACTTTTTTATTTTATCAAGAGTTAAATATTTCTTTACTAAATATTTAACTTTTCCAAATTTTTCGTTATTCAATACATTGGGTTTTTCTAATAACATTTTTAAACCTCATTTCTCCGCCTATTTAACATTTAATTAACAACAAAATTCTCTTTATGCTAAATGGAGTTTTGCAAGTAATAAAGGCAATAAAACAAATAATAAATTCATTATTATCTATCTTCATAATAAACCATCTTGTTTACTGCAAAAACTATTATTCCTAATAATAGTAATATGAGAACTGAATATATCCAGCTCATTGAGGCAGCTAAACCAATATCTCCAAGTTTAAATGTTGCGTTATAGATTGATTTTGTAACTGTATTTGTTAAACCATTACAATAATCGACAATTGTATAAACAGCATTTACAATAATTAACGGACTAATCATTGGAAGTGTAATCTTCCAGAAATTTTCCCATGAAGTTGCACCCTCAATGCTTGAAGCTTCATATAGTGATGGTGAAATCGATTGTAATCCTGCTAAAAAAATTAATATTTGAACACCTGAAGAGATGGTTATTTGATATATATTACTGACAGTTCCTGTAAGAAAACTTACAAAAAAAGAGTTTACATCAAACGGCAAACTGCTAATGATAGTATTGGCTAAATTGATGGTATTTGCCGAGCCATCTCCACCAACACTACTTAAGGCTACATTTGCACTATTCAAGAAACTATCATTTTGCATAACGGCAATAATACCTGATGTAATAATAACTGGTAAAAAGAAAATAACTCTTGCAACTATTCTACCTTTGAATTTTTGGTTTAACATTACTGAAATAAAAAAACTGAATAATAAAATAGAAGGTCCAATAGTTCCTAAATTTTTAAGACTATCAATTACTGTATCTCTAAAAATAGGGTCAACAAATAATGAAAAATTAAAATTATCTAACCCTATAAATGAAATATCCATTCCACCGGTTATTCTGCTAAAACTAAAAACAATTGACCTAATCAAAGGTGATATATAAAAAAGTAGAAATCCAACAATAAACGGACAAGAAAACAATAAGCCCGCAATGGCTCTCTTAGTTGCCATTGACTGTTTTGGTTTATGTTTACTTAACAATTTTTTCTCCTCCTTTAACAAACAAATAACTTTTTGCACCAATGGTTAAATTATTATTTGTTACTTCGTTATCGCTGTAATTCACATAGATTGAATTTCCATTTTCAAAGCTTGTTTTAAACACATTATTAGATATCTGTTCGTGACTTGCTATTTTTGAAGTTTGGTTTTGTGCTAAAACAGCATTAATTTGTTTGTAAGTTTTAACTGCGTCATCAAACCAAGGTAGATAGTATGTGCTGTAATAGTCATAATCGGTGTTTTTAAGATCATAGTTTGGGGCATAAGTCCATTCAAATGATGGTGATGCACCAATCTCTAATGCCTTTAATACCGAAAGCTTATAATCTTCTTCAAGATTAATAGGTGTACTTGAGTATGGCATTATCCCATGTAACACTATCTGATAAAAAGGAATTGATTTATCCATCAAATAGTAATCACTTGATAGCATTGGCATATTATTTATATAAGTTAAATTTTTCAAAGTATAAACATTAGCACAATCAGATACTAAACTAAACCCCTTGCTTTTAAGATAATCTAACTCATTTAAGATGATGTTCTTAACTTCTTGTCGATGTGTTATATTTTTTTCATCAAAATCAGAATTTAAATCAGTTGCCAGTATTCCAACTGATAGAAAAGGATTATTATATTTTTCATAATCATTTATAAAACTATTAATAAAATAATGATATTTTGTTGGTTTGATAATAAACTTTTTAGTATTCCAAATTCGTCTATTAGTAGATAACGCATAGAAAAATGTATAGGCATACTCGCTTGTAACAAATCTTGAATCGTCCCATCTTGCAATAAATGCATCAAATAAATCATTTTTTGTAACATACATAAAATTTGCTTCTGGATATAAATCTATTCCATTTTGCTTTGAATAGTCAATAAGTTCATTGAATTTTTTTTCTCCTCCTAATTCACCTATTAATTCAACATTTGAAAAAATCTTGTTGCCAACTCCATTGTTAGCCCATGCAAGATATTTTGCAGAAATATTTGATATTCCAGATGATTTCAATAATTCGAGAATTTTTTTGCTTTCATCATAACTCGTAAGAGGCTTTATACTTTTGACTGGAATTCCTAAAATAGATGAATCAAAATCAACTGCTCCTAAAAAAGATAGCATAAATGGTATATTGTCTTTAAAACTACCTGTTTTAATAAGACCATTATCTAATAAATAATTCTGATATGCTAAAGCCATACCAGTATAATTTGCATCATTATTATATAAAAATGTATATTTTATTTGAATTGGATTGTCATTTGGTTTCGATTGATAAATATTTATTCCTGTTTTACGCATCCAAGAAGCACTATTTACTTCATTATATACATTTATAGTAAAGGAAGAAAACACAGTGTTGTAAGAATTATTTTTTCCACTTACACAAGCATTAATGTTTGCATATGCATCACCTTTTTCAATTATTGCTAAAAAGGCGGAATTGTTTTGTTTGATACCAAACACAGGTAGAAAACATTGCTGTTCAATATTGGGGATTATTTTAACATCAGTAGTTCTATCGTAGCCGTACAGTTGTTTTTTATATGGTTTATATTGAGTTTTGCCATTATTTAGTTCTATCAATGCCCCACAACCGTCCGGAACAAATATGTAACCATTTTCATCGTTCCCTGCCGCACCAAATGTACTTAATAATTTAATGTTTGTAAGTTTTAAATTAGAGGGGCTATTTATGTGAGGTATTTTTGCTATTAAATTATCCTTTTCAAGAGTATATTCAATAGGCACAACGAATCTTTGAGGCTTTTTGGTAGGAGGAACATTATTTTCTTTTTCATCAAACGCCAAATCATTTTCGGTATAATTTGCTTTGATAAAAATATCACTTAGTTCAGTTTTTATAAAATCCGGTATAGGAGCATTCAAAACATAAGCAACCTGATTTTTTAAATATGGATATAATTTTTTAATTACTTCTTTTTCAGTAATATCCATATTA
>CAZFQD010000066.1:0-11919 GCA_964520885.1 uncultured Oscillospiraceae bacterium
TATTACATTTTTTCTTTTTGAAAAATCACAAACAGTATTTATTTTATCAATATTTATTTCCTCAATGCTTTTATTGCATAGTCTTGAAAACTCAGCTATATGAGGAGTTAAAACGGTTTTAGCTTTAATATTATTAAATATTTCTTCATTTTTAGAAATTATTGTAATTGCATCAGCATCAATAACTAAAGGAATATTTGAACTTTGAATAACTTTTCTAACTAAATTTTCAGAAGTTTTTGATAGACCTATTCCACAACCAATTAAGCAAACATTGTTTTTTTGTAATGAAGAAATTATATTTTCAAAATCTTCTTCATATTCTAAAAATATTGGTTCATTTAATTTTTCTTGCATAACTGTTAAAATACTTTTTGGAACAGCAAGTGTAACTAAACCAATGCCACTTCTCAAAGCACCCATAACAGAAAAATATGCCGCCCCTGTCATAAGTTTAGAACCACAAATAACTAATGCTTTTCCAAAACTACCTTTATGAGAATTCCTATTTCTTTTTGGAATTAAACTATTAATTAATATATCATCTATTAAGTTTACCTTCAAATCCTCATCTTCCCATGCGATTTTTGGTATTCCAATATCCTTAACAATTACTTTCCCACAAAAATCAGCAGATGGAAAAATAAAATGACAATATTTATAAAATTGAAATGTAACAGTAATATCACAATTTATTGCTTCGCTTAAAACAATTCCTGTATCACAAACTATTCCACTTGGCACATCTACCGCAACTTTATAAGCATTAGATTGATTAACTAATTTAAAAAATATTATCTCTTGTTCGCAAAGTTGCCTATTATAGCCAGTTCCATAAACTGCATCAACTATCAAATCGGATTTTTCAATAATTTCTTTTACTGAGTTAATGTTATAAAATATCTTATTTATGTCTGAAACTTCAGAAAACGCCTTTGTTGTATCGGAAGTAAAATTTAATGCTTCATTAAAATAAATTATTTGAACTTTTGCTTTGCTTTTTAACAGTTCTTTTGCAATTACAAATCCATCTCCACCATTATTTCCGTTGCCACACAAAACAGTGCATTTTTTATTTGTTACTAAACCAAAATTAGCTATAATCTCTTCAAAAACAGCTTTTCCAGCACTTTTCATAAGATTATAGCTATTTATTTTATATAAATTAAAGGCTTTATTTTCTATGTTTCTCATTTGTTGTGAACTAATTATTTTGGTATACAAAAATTAACCTCCTATATGCTCTGCAATTACAATAGCAGTAGCATATTCTTTCTCGTGAGATATGCTAATATGAAAAGTTAAATTTTTTTCTTTGGCAACTGATAAAGCATTATTGCTTAATTTTAAATACGGCTTTAAATCTGCATTGTGTAAGGTTTGCACATCTGTATAGTTAAAACCCTTTACACCAATTCCGATAGACTTTCCAAAGGCTTCCTTTACACAAAAAGCACCGGCAACACTTTCAGGACAATTTTTTTTAGAATTTAACTCTAATATTTCGTCAACACCAAAAAATCTACTTAAAAAATCTTCATTTTTTAATAAATTCTTTATTCTACTAATTTTAACAATATCAATGCCTATTCCGTAAATCATTAGCTTTCTATAAACTTTCTTGAAATATAGGTTTTGAAACTTTTTAGCATTCTCTCATTGGGTTCAAATACAAATAGCACCTTTTGATGCTCATTATTAACAAATATTGCAAAATATAACCCTTGTGCACTTAAAGATGAACAAGCATAGATTTTTTTTGTAATACTTGGAGTTTCGTATTCTCTCTTATGATTATCGTTATAAGGAGCCAAAATTTCAAACTCTTTGCAATTAATTGAAAATACTCGTTTTCTTTTGCTCATTCCTCTAATAATATCAACATCAAGTTCGCCATTTGTTAAGGAATACTCATATTCAATTTGCTGCATTTTAATTAAATACCATGCACCATAAATTGCACCACACATTATAAACAATCCAAAACTACTCAAAAAAACAAAAGCGAGAATTGAAATTACAAATGCTCCGAATGATATTAAAAAACTAATTGCAATTGACTTGCCATCACTCTTCTTTTTAATAATCTTTTCTAAAAAAATATCCATATCTAAAAACTCCTATCAAACTATTTTTATTGCCCAGTTTTCACAATGTGCAGAGCAGTATCCACAAAGGATACACTTTTTATTATCGCAAAAAGCCTTGTTGTTTTTGATTGTTAATGCCTTTTGAGGACATTTATTTACACAATTTCCACAACCATTGCACCAATTGTCAATATGCAATTTGCGATTTTTATTTTTAAGAATATTTATCTCGTCCTCAGAAAATAAACCATTTTCCAGAAAAGATATATTTGCATCTATTTCTTCAAAACATTGCATTCCAATCGCTACACTATCAACAAAAGGTAAAGAAAACGCATATTCAAAGCACTTGTTGGCTTTTTTAAACATATTGCCACCGCCTAATGCCTTCATTGAATAAACAAACATTCCTTTTTGCTTTGCTAATTCAATAGCTTTTTCCATATCTTGTCTTGTTCCATCTGTAATACCCAATCCATCAACATTTATAAGTGGATGAATAACATCTATGTTGCCAAATTCAATTGCCCCTAAAACTCCTGCTACTGAATGAGTAGAAATCCCAGCATATTTAATAATGCCCTTTTCTTTACAATTAAATAAGTAATCAAGTGCTTGCCTATGTCCGTTTAAAGTGTGAATACTTTCTTGCTCGTGCAACATAAATATTTCAATTACATCTCTATCTAATTCTTTTCTTGCTTGTTCAACCGCTATTTTAGCCTGCTCTTTTGTATATGCATAGGTTTTAGAGGATATAACTATATCATCCTTATTATAAAGTTTCAAAGCCATTTTTATATGGGGATAAGTTTCGTATAATTGAGCAGTATCAATAAAATTTATGCCTTTTGAAAAAGCATAAGCAATTATTTCACCTGCTTTTTGAACATCAAAATTTGCCTGCAATGGTCCTACAGTTAAGGAGCCAAAACAAATTTTAGATACACTAAGTCCTGAATTTCCAACATTAACTTTTTTCATTTTAGTTATCAAGGTATTCCTTTACAATAGTTTGCAAAAGTTCATCCCTATCAATTTTTCTGATAAGGCTTCTTGCATTATTATGATTTGTAATATAAGTTGGGTCTTCAGATAAAATGTAACCAACTATTTGGCTGACAGGATTATACCCTTTTTCTTTCAAGGCATCATAAACACTCATTAAATTTTTTCTCATTTCATTATCTTTTTCCTCATTAAGAGAAAAAGAAATTGTTTTATCAAACATAATTAGTCACCTCTTGATTATAGAATATATCATATTTAAAGTTTTTTCAAGTATTTTTTTTTAAGTTCTTAAAGTAACTCCTATCTTTTTTAATGAAACAAGCAAATTTTCCATAATTTTGTCAATTTCAATATCAGACAATGTTTTGTCAGAAGCTCTAAAAACCAATGTATATGCAACACTTTTAAAGCCCTTATTAATTTGCTTTCCTCTGTAAACATCAAAAAGTTCAAATTTTTCTAATATATTTCCACATTGCTGTTTAATAACTTTTTCAATTTCGTAAACTTGCAAACTTTCATCGCAAATTAATGCTAAATCCCGAGTTGATGAAGGAAATTTTGGCAAAGGTTTATATTTGTTTTCAATTCCAATGCAATTTATTAATGTTTCAAAATCAATTAATGCACAATAAACTCTCTCATCAATTTCATAGTTTTTTAATACTAATGGACTTATTTCACCTAATGTACAAAGTTCCGTATCATTAACTATTATTTTTGCTGTTCTTCCGCTATGAAATGCTTTTTCAGTATTGCAAGAAATAATTTCATATTCTTTAATATTCAAATTACTTAGTAGTGTTTCAACAATTCCCTTTAATGTGTAATAATCTGAATTTTTATCATATATTCCAATAGCAATAACTTGCTTTTCTGTTGGCAATTCATTTTGGTCATCTTTTGGAATATATATAGTAGCATTTTCAAAAAGCAAAGCACATTCATTTCTAAGATTATAATTTTTTGATAAAACTTCAAGCATTGAAGGTAGAGGAGTTGTTCTCATAATGCTTGTGTCTTCTCCTAATGGATTTTGAATGGTAATAGATTTTCTTAGTGGACTTTCAATTGGTAATAATATGTTATCGTAGAATTTCGGACTAATGAATGAATAAGTGCATATTTCCGTAAGCCCACATGCTAATAAAATATTGTTAATATTCTTTTCTAATATTTGTTTTTTAGTTAATTTTCCTTGAATAACAGCTCCATTAAACATTTTTGAAGGAATATTATTATACCCAAATAATCTTGCAACCTCTTCGGCAATATCAGCTTTTTTTTCAATATCAGCTCTAAATGTTGGAATTATTACATCGTCATTTTGAACATCTATTTCAAGAGAATTTAGATACTTTATCATTTGTTCTTTTTTAATATTTGTTCCCAAATAAGCATTGAGCCAATCTGCTTCTAATGGAAATGTTGTTTTTTCTTTTTTTGAATTGTCGACATCTATTATTCCGCAAACAACTTGTCCGGCATTTAACTCATTTATTAGTTCGCAAGCTCTTTCTAATGCTAAAATTGCGTTGTTTGGGTCTAAACCTTTTTCAAATCTTGCCGAGCTTTCAGTTCTAAGCCCTAATTTTTTGGAGGATAATCTAACAGATGTTCCGTCAAAATTTGCACTTTCAAAAACTACAACCGAAGTATTGTCATTAATTTCTGAATTTTCTCCACCCATAATTCCTGCAAGTGCAACGGCTTTAGTCTCGTCTGCAATTACAAGTGTTAAGTTATCAAGTTGCCTTTTTTGTTGGTCAAGAGTATTTATAGCTTCATTTTCTTTGGCTTTGCGGACATTAATTTGCTTGCCACTTAAACAAGCATAGTCAAATGCGTGCATTGGCTGACCGTATTCAAGCATAACATAATTTGTAATATCAACAATATTATTAATTGGGCGAACACCGCTTGCCCTTAGCCTTTCTCTCATCCATTTTGGAGAAGGCTCAATCTTAACATTTTTAACTATCCTTGCACAATATCGAGAACATAATATTGGCTCTTCTACTTTAACTAAAATATAATCGGCAATATTTCCATCTTTTTCTTTTACAACAGGAGTTTTTAAATTCATATTCAAAGAAAAGGTAGCCGCCGTTTCTCTTGCTAAACCAATTACGCTAAGACAATCCGGTCTGTTTGAAGTAATTTCAAATTCAACTACAGTGTCATTTAAGCCTAAAACTTCTTTTATATCCTGCCCAACCTTGCAATCCTCTTGTAATATTAATATTCCATCCTCATTAGCATAAGGCACATCATCTATAGTTAAATTTAATTCATTGATTGAACAAAGCATTCCATCAGACAAAACATCCCTTAATTTACCTGCATTAATAACTTTGTCATTAGGTAATTTTGCTTTGTCTTTTGCAACAGGCACTAAATCGTTAACTGCAACATTTTTTGCCCCAGTAACTATTTGAATATTCTCTTTTTCTCCAACATCAAGCATACAAATAATTAATCTATCTGCATTTGGATGCTTTTCAATAGAAACAATTTTGCCGACTACAATATTTGAAATATCTTGTCCAATAACCTTATATCCTTCAACCTTTGAACCCGACATTGTTAAAGCATCACAATATTCCTTTGGGGTTATATTTATATTAACAAAATCTTTTAGCCAATTAAGTGATAAATTCATTGTTTTTTCATCCTCCTAAAACTGATTTAAAAATCTGACATCATTTTCAAAGAAAAGACGCAAATCATCAATATTATATTTACGCATAACTACTCTTTCAAGACCTAAGCCAAATGCGAAACCACTGTAAATTTCAGGGTCAATGTTGCAATTTTTAAGTACATTTGGATGAACCATTCCAGCACCTAATATCTCAATCCATCCTTCGCCTTTGCATAATTTGCACCCTGCACCATCACAGGAGAAACAACAAACATCAACCTCTGCTGATGGTTCTGTAAATGGAAAATGGTGTGGTCTAAATCTTACCTTAGCAGTTTCACCATACAAACCCTTAACAAACAATTCAAGAGTTCCTTTTAAATCTGCCATTGAAATACCCTTATCTACAACTAAACCTTCTACTTGATGAAAAAGCGGAGAGTGAGTAGCATCCACAGAATCAGAACGATATACTCTCCCTGGTGCTATTATTCTAATTGGAGGCTTGCTTTTTTCCATAAATCTTATTTGTATATTTGAAGTTTGAGTTCTAAGCAATATATTTTGATTAATATAAAAAGTGTCCTGAGTATCTCTTGCAGGGTGATTTGGCGGTGTATTTAATGCGGTGAAGTTATAATATTCCCTTTCAACCTCTGGTCCCTCAGCAATCAAAAAGCCCATTCCAAGAAAAATGTCCGTAATTTCATCAAGCACTATTGATAATGGATGCTTTTTGCCAATTTCAATTGTTTTGCCCGGCATAGTAACATCTATTTTTTCCTCATCAAGTTTTCTTTTAATTGTTTGCTCATAAATTACTGACTTTTTTTGTTCTATTTGTTGCTCTAAAAAAAATCTTATCTCATTTGCCAACTGACCGATAATTGGTCTTTCCTCGTTTGATAAGCCACCCATTTGTTTTAATACAGCGGTTAACTGTCCCTTTTTACCTAAATATTCAATTCTTATGTTTTCAACTGTTTCAAAATCCGAAGCCTTGCATAGTGCTTCGTTTGCTCTTAGTTTAATCGCTTGAAGTTGTTCTCTCATAGTTTTCTCTCCTTAAAAAAATAAACACCTTCATCCTATAAAAGGGACGAAGGCATAAAAAGCTTTTCCGTGGTACCACCCAAATTTTTGCTAAAAAGCAAACACTCACAAGCTATAACGGGCTTAATCGTCATTATCTATAATTTCATTTAATAATGCTACTCAAAAGCGAACTTCATCAAAATTCTTTTTAGGTATACTTTCAGCCAACGATATACCATCTCTAAAAAAAGAAATTAAGATTACTTTCTTTTTCATCGTATTTTACTTGTTTATATTAACACATTATATTTAATAATGCAATATTTTTTATTTATTTTATTTTAAAATACAAGATATTAAAAAAGGTTTTATTTTATAAACATATATGATATAATTGTAATAATGATTAAATAATTGATTTGAAAGGCTATAAAATATGTTAGATATTAAATATGACAGTAATACTATTATCAGTAAGCAAAACATTGTAAGAGAAATATTTTTAGAAAAATCTTCTAACATTAAAGACGGCAATATTACAAAAATAAGCATTAAGGATTTAGAAATTTTGTTTTTTATTTATGATGAAGTTTTTTTAAACAATTATTTTAAGGAAAATTACAAAGGTATACTTAAATTTACCCTTTCTCATCAAATGACGAGGTCGGCAGGCATTACAAGAACACCAAAAAATATTTCAAAATTACCTTTTGAAAAGTATCAATTTGAAATAAAAATATCACTTGATTTTTTATTTAATTATTATGAAACTTCTAATGAAAAATTAGTTAACGGCATTAAGACCAATAATTCATTAGATGTATTATTATTGGTTTTTGAGCATGAAATTTGTCATATTATTGAATTTATTTATTTTTTTAAAAGTAGTTGTTATGGAAAAAGATATAAAAATTTAGCTAAAAATATTTTTATGCATACCGATAATCACCATAAATTAACAACTTTACCTGAACTCAATTTTATTAAATATGGCATAAAGCCCGGTGATATGGTTTCTTTTTCTTTTGAAGATAAACAATTAAAAGGTATTATTTATAGAATAAATAAAAACGCTGTTATTATGGTTGAGGATAAAAAGGGTAAATATTATAATAAAAGCAAAATGAGATTTTCTAAGTATTTAATCCCTCTTTCATTATGTGTAAAGTCATAGTGCTTTACGGAGAATTTCAATTATCTTTTTTTCTTTTCGTGAAATTTGAACTTGTGTCATATTTAGTATTTTTGCTGTTTGCTGTTGAGTTTTACCTCTTAAATAACGAAGACTTATTATCTGCCTTTCAATAGAAGGCAGATTTTTAATTTCCTCTTTTAGTGCAAATATTTCAGTTATTTGTTCGCTTTTATCAACACCAATAAAATCCGCTAAAACTGTATTATTGTCTTCTCTATTCGTTGGCTCATCAAGTGATAATGGAGTAAGACAAGCATCAAGCGACATTATTATATCCTCAATACTATCATTAGTTTCTTTGGCTATTTCGTTTATCGTAGGCTCTCTGTCAAGTTGTGCTGTTAATCTGTTTTTTGTTCTTAAAACTCTTAATGCAACCTCTTTTAAGTGTCTTCCAACTTTTATTGGTCCATCATCTCTAATATATCTTTTTATTTCACCTGCAATTACCGGCACAGCATAAGTTGAAAACTGTACTCCCCTTTCCAAATCAAAACTACGGGCTGCCTTCAAAAGTCCAATACAACCTGCTTGAAAAAGGTCATCATATTCATAATGCCCAAAAAGCAATCTTCTTGTGGCACAATGAACTAAGCCCATATTATCACTTATGAGCTGTTGTTCTGCTTGTTTATCACCTAATCTTGCCTTTTTGATTAAATTAATATTATCATAGGTAATATTCATTTTATTTAGCAGACTTAATTGAAAGCTTTTTTTGCATAAAAATTCTTGTGCCTTTACCTATAACTGATCTAACTCTCAATTTATCCATAAAGCTTTGCATTATTGTAAAGCCCATTCCTGCTCTATCCCCTGTATCTGATGAGGTATATAAAGGCTCCATTGCCTTATCGATATTTTCAATTCCACAGCCTTTATCTCGAACAATAATACTTATTATGCCATCCCTATAAAGTTTTGCACTTATGTAAACAATACCAAAATCGTTTTTGTAGCCGTGAACAATTGAATTTGTTACCGCTTCTGAAATGGCTGTTTTTAGTTCTGAAAGTTCATCTAAGGTGGGGTCTAACTGTGCCGCAAATGATGCTAATCCTACCCTTGCAAAGCCTTCATTTGCCGAACGACTTAAAAATTGTAACTTCATTTCATTAATACATTTCATATTTTTATTCCTTTCTTTTTAATCCATTTTTACGAACTTTTGCAAACCAGCAAGATTAAGTACCTTTTTCACTTGATTGCATGTGTTTTTGACCTCTAATTTGCCTCCAATGGTGTTCATAGTTTTATACCTTCCAATAACTACAGCAATTCCCGAACTATCGGAAAATGAAACACTCTTAAAATCAAGCACTGTTCTTTTTGGTTTTGTCCTCTTAATCATTCCATCAATTTGTTCTTTAATTCCTTTAACTGCATGATGGTCAATTTCTCCATCTAAATAAGCAAACAATGTCTCTCCTGTGTTTTCAAATTTAACCTTCAAACGATTTATACCTCCTTTTTATGTAAAAAAATAGCCTATACTATATAGTATAGGCTATTTGTTTGTCTAATATTCGCACACTGTGCTGTCAAATAAAATTTTATTTTGTATTTTTTCTAATTTTCTTTAATATAAAAAGCATAATAAATATTACTATTCCAATTACAACTGCAAAAGGAGCAATTGCTATTATTCCAAGAATTAGAATTTTTACTCCCTCAAACAGCACTTCTATTGAGGATTTAAACACAAACCCGATTTTACTCAAAAAATTATCTGGCACTTTATCTTCAATTTTTTTAACCTCATCAATAATAATATTTACAGTAGCGAGTTCAACTAATGCATCAAGTTTTTTTAACTGTCCAGTTAATTGTTCTATTTGAGTTCTTACTTGTGTCATTCTATTTTCAAGTTCTAATAATTCACTTAAAGTTTTAGCTTTTGTCTTAATTTCAAGAAGACACTCTTCTTCTATTTTCAATGATTTTATGCGAGTTTCAGTATCAAAATACTGTGATGTTACATCTTCTCCGCTTACACTACTATTTTTTACAACTCCAATACTCCCAACATTTTTAAGAAATTCGTTTAACTTATCGGCAGGAATTCTAACAGTATATGTAGCTTTGCGAGTTGATTGCTTATCAATATTTTGGCTTGTTCCCTGAACATTTGAGTTTTGAATAAAGCCTCCCGCAGTATTTACCAATGTTTCAAAAGAATTAATACAAGTATCATAATTTAGGGTTTCAATGTCCACCGTTGCAGTTTTAATTATTTTTCTTCCTACCAAAGCGTTTTCGGTTATTTCCAAAAGAGTGCTCGTTTTTTCGTTAGTATTATCTAATGCTATTTGCTGATTTGTTTCTCCGACAACTCTTTCATCCCCTTCACTATAATTCGTGGTTAATTGCTTACTTGAACAAGATGGCAACAAAATAATTGCAAACAAAATTACTGCCAAAAAAATTGCGTTTAAAGATTTTTTCATTAATACCCCTCCAAAAATAATATATAATTGTTTAGACTAATTTATTAATAAAATGTTCCTTTTATTTGCTAATTTTGTATTATTGCATTTGGATATTTTTGTTTTAGATTATTAAATAAAGTTTCATCACTTGAAATTGGGTTACCACCATATTTTAATACTAATAAATTTTTTGGGTTGAGATTTAATAAAGGTGTTCCATCAGTAATATTGCAATTAATTAGTTCAACTCTTTTTAAGGTTGTGCAGGTTGAAATTTTATTTAAACCCAATAATGTGAATTTAGATGCCCCGGCAAAAGCAACAATTTTTAATTCAACTAAAAAGTTTTGTGCAAAAAAAGGAGAAATATCCACAGTTATTGGTAACTCGTATTTGTCAACATCTTCCGGGAAGGTGCTGTTTTGAAAATATAATTCAATTTTCTTCAAGGATGGAATTTGTGATAATACCTTGTAACTTTTAATCAATTTTCTATCAAATTTTTCAGGTGGATTTGTAGTAATTTTCCCATATTCGTAACTTTGCTTTAAATCTGCTCTAACAGATGCTGAAGAATAAAATTTTTCACTTGATATATAAAATGATGTAATTTTTAAAGTATCAAACTTTAAATCAAAACAATCAGATATTGTAACCCTTTCTGTATAAGTATTCTTATTAATTGGTCTATTCAAATTTCTCAATATTATTGTTTTAAGAAGACTATCGTCAAAAACAAGTTCTTCTTCTAAATCATAAGGCAAGACTTCAGAACTTAAAGGTGCCTTTGAAGATTGATTAACATAAAAAACACCATTTCCATAAGTGATTTCGTCTTGTATTTTAACTTGATTTCCAGCAATAATAAAATTGCTTGCCAAAATTTCACTATTAACAGCAGATGAGCTGTTCTCATTTAAAGAACTACTCTCATCTTCAATATTATATTTAACCTTAGTTATACCTTGATTACAGCTATTTAAAAGAAGTAAAGACAACAAGAAAAATATCAATAATATTTTTTTCAAAATTAATTACCCCTTTCATTTTATCTATTCTAATTTTATCATTATAAAATGTTATAGTCAATAGTAATAATTGAATATTACCCACATCTTATCAGCTTGATAGTGTTGCATTTGAAATTTCAATTCAAGAAAATTAAAAAAATTAAAAAAATTAAAAATTAAAAAAGCAGTAAAATACTAAAAAAAATTTGTTGACAAACAAATAATCGCTTGTTATAATATTTAAGCGGTCAAAAATGATCCATTAGCTCAGTTGGTAGAGCACATGACTTTTAATCATGGTGTCCGGGGTTCGACTCCCCGATGGTTCACCAAAACTCGGCTAACGCCGAGAAAGAAGAAAGAAGAAATAATAAAGAAGAATGTCGGTTATTTTGCTAACGCAAAATTATTTAAAAAGCCGAGTTTTGTATTTTTATTTTTTCTTTTTTATTTTTTATTTCTCCACAAAATAAGTAGCTTCCATATCAGCAGTAGAAAGTGCAAA
>CAZFQD010000067.1:0-11866 GCA_964520885.1 uncultured Oscillospiraceae bacterium
GATGCAAATGATATTATAAAGTATTATTTATTAAAAATCAAGTGCTATATAAATAAAATTAAATTTTCTTATTTAATATTACGAATATTATTACTATAATAATATATTTTTTTGCATTAACAATTTGCCCTCAAAATATATCATTTTTTCAAGACGGCAATAAAGGTTTATATAGAATTAATTAGTTAAATAAAAAAAATAAAAAAAATCAAAAAAAACACTTGCATTTTTTAAAAAGATGTAGTATTATAACTTAGCGTGACTTGATATGTGATGAAGTGAGAGGTTGCTGTAAGAGTTTGCAGGTTATTTTCACTGAGTAGGTCCGATTTTAAATTGGGCGACAAATACGAGCACTGTGCGGTTTTTATGGCTTTATGCCAATTCCGTTTACCTTATACCCGGATTTTACATTCCGAAAATTGAAAATCCGGTTTTATAATGTCCATTGGTAAAACGCACGGCTAAGTGGTTAGTATTGTTGACCGCCAAACCAAAAATGTTAATTTTTAAGGAGGCGAGCAAATGGCAGTTAAAGAAAAAATCAGAATTAGGCTTAAAGCTTATGACCACAATCTTATTGACCAATCTGCTGAAAGAATAGTTGAAACAGCTAAGAGGACTGGAGCGAGGGTATCGGGACCTATTCCACTTCCAACTAAAAAGGAAATTATTACTGTTCTTCGTGCTGTTCACAAGTATAAGGATGCAAGAGAGCAATTTGAGATGAGAACTCACAAAAGGCTTATTGACATTCTTAAGCCTTCGGCTAAAACAGTTGAGGCACTAATGAGTCTTGAACTTCCCGCTGGTGTTGAAATAGAGATTAAACTCTAATTTAATGCAATGACGGTCAAGTTGGTTAACACCAACCAATAACCTAAGGAGGAAAAATAATGGAAAAAGGTATTATCGGTAAAAAAATCGGTATGACACAGATTTTTGACGAAAAAGGGAATGTTATTCCGGTAACAGTCATTTCTGCTGGGCCCTGTGTAGTTGTTCAAAAGAAAATTATGGATGTTGATGGTTATGTTGCTGTTCAGTTAGGATATTCTGATGTTAGCGAAAAGAAAATGAATAAACCTGCAAAAGGTCATTTTGATAAAGCACAGGTTGCTTACAAAAAGATTTTAAAAGAATTTAAACTAAATAATTCAAATGAGATTAATGTTGGCGATTTAATTAAAGCTGATGTTTTTGAAAACGGTGAATGCGTAGATGTTACCGGTATCTCAAAAGGTAAAGGATTTGCTGGAACTGTTAAGAGATTTGGAACTCATAGAGGTCCTATGTCTCATGGTTCAGGTTATCATAGAGGACAAGGCTCGATGGGTGCAGGTTCAGACCCAGGAAGAGTATTTAAGGGTAAAGCAATGGCTGGTCACTTAGGTAGTGAGAAAGTTACTGTTCAAAATCTTGAAATAGTTAAGATTGATGTTGAAAATAATCTTATTGCTGTTAGAGGTGCAATACCCGGTCCTAAGAGCAGTATCGTGTTCATTAAGAGCACAAATAGGAAGTAAGTAGCGGTAGCTGAAAGGGGGAAATACTATGCCTAATGTTGCAGTTTATGATATGAGCGGTGCTCAAGTCGGAGAGATAACTCTTTTAGATTTAATATTTGGAGTAAAAGTTAATAAAACAGTTCTTCATATGGCTGTTGTTAATTATTTAGCTAATCAAAGACAAGGGACCCAGTCCACCTTAACGAGAGCAGAGGTAAGAGGCGGAGGGGCAAAACCTTGGAGACAAAAGGGAACAGGTAGAGCAAGACAGGGTTCTAATCGTTCACCACAATGGACTCACGGTGGTATAGCACTAGGACCAAAGCCTAGAGATTATAGTTATAATATAAATAAAAAAGTAAAAAGAATTGCACTTAAATCAGCACTTTCTTCAAAAGTTTTGGATGGAGAATTAATTGTAGTTGATAATTTAACACTTGAAGCGATTAAAACAAAGTCAATTGTTAATATGCTAAATTCTTTGGACATAAAAAAAGCACTAATATTATTGCCAGAGGTTGATAAAATGGTTATTAAGAGCGCTGCTAATATTCCTTTTGTTAAAACAACTCTTGTTAATACTCTAAATGTATATGATATATTAAAGTATGATAAGTTAATAGTATCTAAAGATGCTATTGCAAAACTTGAGGAGGTGTATGCATAATGAAATTTGCTCAAGATATTGTTTTAAGACCAATTGTTACTGAAAAAAGTATGGCAGGACTTAAAGACAAAAAATACACCTTTGAAGTTGCTAAGGATGCAAATAAAATTGAAATTAAAAAGGCTGTTGAAGAACTTTTCAAGGTTTCAGTTGCATGTGTTAATACATTAAATGTCCGTGGCAGTAATAAGAGAATGGGCGTGCATACAGGTTTAACTCGCTCATGGAAAAAAGCAATTATTACACTTAATGAGAAATCAAAGACAATTGAGTTTTTTGATAGTATGATGTAATCTTCCAATAAAGGAGTGAAATTAAATGCCGATAAAAGGATATAATCCTATAACTCCGGGAAGAAGGCAAATGACGGTTGTATCTTACGATGAATTATCAAAGGTTAAACCAGAAAAATCCCTTCTTGAAAAGCTTAAAAAGCATTCCGGTAGAAATAGTTATGGCAGAATAACAGTTCGTCACAAAGGTGGCGGAAATAAGCAAAAATATAGAATTATTGATTTCAAACGCAAGAAAATTGATTTACCTGCAAAGGTAATATCGTTAGAATATGATCCATATAGGTCTGCGTTTATAGCTTTAACTGAGTATTCTGATGGGGAAAAGAGTTATATTATTGCTCCTAATGGTTTGAAGGTTGGCGATTCGGTTATTAGTTCAGTTAATGCTGATATTAAATTGGGAAATTGTATGCCAATATCAAGTATTCCAGTAGGTACAATTATTCATAATATTGAAATGTATCCAGGTAAAGGAGCTCAATTAGTTCGTTCAGCAGGTAATTCTGCTCAACTTATGGCTAAAGAAAACGGCTATGCACAAGTTAGACTTCCATCAAGTGAGGTTCGGTTAATAAGACTTGATTGCAAAGCTACTATTGGGCAAGTTTCTAATCTTGACCATGAAAATGTTTCGATTGGTAAAGCTGGTAGAACTCGCCATATGGGTATAAGACCAACTGTTCGTGGTTCAGCTATGAATCCGTGCGACCATCCTCATGGTGGTGGTGAAGGTAAATCTCCTATAGGACGACCTGGACCAGTTACTCCTTGGGGTAAACCAACACTTGGTTATAAGACAAGGTCAAAGAAGGCGAAGACTAATAAGTATATCATTAAGAGAAGAAACAAAAAATAAAATTGTTTATCTCTCACATAAGGAGGCTTTTAAATGGGAAGAAGTGTTAAAAAAGGGCCATATATTGCACCAAGACTTTTAGAAAAGATAAAAGAAATGAACACTGCTGGTGAAAAAAGAGTGTTTAAGACTTGGTCAAGAGCATCTACTATTTTTCCAGATTTTGTTGGGCACACGATTGCTGTTCACGATGGGAAAAAACATGTTCCAGTTTATATAACTGAGGATATGGTTGGACATAAACTTGGTGAGTTTGCACCTACACGAATATTTAGAGGGCATTCTGGTTCAAAAACAACTAATGCTATATAGAAATTTGGGGCGAAAAAGGAGGATAATTAAATGGAAGCAGTAGCACATTTGCGTCATTGTCGCATCGCTCCTCGTAAGGTTAAGATAGTTTTAGACCTTATAAGAAACAAAGATGTAGTAACAGCAATGGCTATTTTAAAGAATACACCAAAAATCGCAACGGAGAGTTTGCAAAAGCTTTTAAAGTCAGTTATTGCCAATGCTGAAAATAATCATCATATGGCAGTTGACCAACTATATGTTGCACAGTGTTTTGTTTGTCCGGGACCTGTTGGTAAGAGAGTAATGCCTCGTGCACAGGGTAGAGCATTTCGGATTTTAAAGAGAACATCTCATATGACTATAGTACTTAAAGAGAAGGAATAAGCTGAAAAGGAGGTACAGTATGGGACAAAAAGTTAATCCAAATGGTTTTAGAGTTGGCATAATTAAAAATTGGGAATCAAGATGGTTTGCAAAGGACCATTTATTTGGTGATTTAATTGTAGAAGATAAGAGAATTAGAGATTTCATTAAGAAAGCACTTTATGCCGCTGGAATTCCTAAGATTGAAATTGAGAGAGATACTGCTAAGGTTCGCATATTTATTCACTGTGCTAAACCAGGTATGGTTATCGGTAGAGGCGGACAGGAAATAGATAAACTTCGTTTAAAGATTGAATCTATTATTGGAAAGACTGTTAATATTAATATTGTAGAAGTAAAATCGCCTGATAGCAATTCTCAATTAGTTGCAGAAAACATTGCGGCTTCGCTTGAAAAGAGGGTTTCTTTTAGAAGAGCTATGAAACAAGCCATTGGCAGAGCTATGAAGGTAGGAGCTAAGGGAATTAAAGTAAATGTTGCTGGAAGGTTAGGCGGAGCAGAAATTGCAAGGTCTGAGCATTACCACGAAGGCACTATCCCACTTCAAACAATTAGAGCTGACATTGATTACGGTTTTGCTGAGGCAAATACAACTTATGGTAAAATTGGAGTTAAGGTTTGGATATATAATGGTGAGGTTCTCCAAAGTGCAAAGAAAACTCCTATGAAGGAAGGAGGAGAACATTAATGTTGATGCCAAAGAGAGTTAAGTATCGAAGAGTATTTCGCGGCAGAATGAAAGGCGTTGCTACAAGAGGAAATTCTGTTACTGATGGTGAGTTTGGCTTAAAAGCTGAAGAACCATCTTGGATTACAAGTAGTCAAATTGAATCGGCTCGTATTGCTATGACACGATATATTAAAAGAGGTGGGCAGGTTTGGATAAAAATATTTCCCGATAAGCCTGTTACAAAAAAGCCGGCTGAAACCCGAATGGGTTCTGGTAAAGGTTCTCCTGATCACTGGGTTGCAGTAGTTAAGCCAGGAAGAGTAATGTTTGAAATTGCCGGAATACCTGAGGAAACTGCAAGGGAAGCATTTAGGTTAGCGGCTCATAAACTTCCTATTAAATGTAAGTTTGTAAAAAAAGAGGATGTTGTAGTTGGGGGTGATGAATGATGAAGGCTAACGAACTCAATGAGTTATCTCCCAATGAACTTGATGTTAAGCTAAAGGACCTTAAGAGTGAGCTTTTTAACCTCAGATTTCAACACGCTACTAACCAATTAGATAATCCTAATAAATTAGTTGTAGTTAAAAAGGATATAGCTAGAGTCAAGACAATTCTTCGAGAAAAGGAGTTAAAGGAAGGTCAATAGACATTTCTTTAATTGAAAGGAGGATTTTTGATGAATGATAGAGCTTTAAGAAAAACAAGAACTGGCAAGGTGATTAGTGACAAAATGGATAAAACTATTGTTGTTGCTATAGAGTATAAAGTAAAACATCCCTTATACAAAAAGTATATTAAAATCACATATAAGCTAAAAGCTCATGACGAGAACAATGAATGTAATATTGGAGATAAGGTGCTTGTTATGGAAACCCGTCCATTATCTAAAGATAAGAGATGGAGGCTTGTTGAGGTTTTAGACAAGGCTAAGTAAGTCCCTTTATAGAGGGAAAGGAGGATTTAACCGTGATACAAATGCAGACATACCTAAAAGTTGCTGATAACACAGGAGCAAAGGAGTTAATGTGTATCAGAGTATTAGGTGGAACAGGAAGAAGATATGCAAATATAGGCGATGTAGTAGTTGCTTCTGTTAAAAAGGCGACACCCGGCGGACTTGTTAAAAAGGGTGAAGTAGTTAGGGCAATTATTGTTAGAACTTGTGTGGGTATAAGACGCAAGGATGGTTCGCATATTAAGTTTGATGAAAATGCTGCGGTTATTATAAAAGACGATAAAAATCCCAGAGGTACTCGTATCTTCGGGCCAATAGCACGGGAACTTCGTGACAAAGAATATACCAAGATATTGTCATTAGCTCCTGAAGTGCTATAGTGGAGGTAGTTAATTATGAATAATTTAAAAGTCAAAAAGGGCGACACTATTATAGTAATATCGGGAAAAAGTAAGAACAAAAAGGGCAAGGTTCTTGAGGTTTCACCAAAAGAAGGCAAAGTAATTGTTCAAGGGGTTAATATGGTAACAAAGCATGTTAAACCTAAAAAGCAAGGTCAAGCAGGTGGAATTCTTAAGGCAGAAGGACCTTTATATGCTTGTAAGGTAATGCTTGTTTGTCCAAAGTGTGGACAGCCTACTAGAGTCGGACATAGAATTATGGGCGACGGTAGTAAGGAGCGAATGTGTAGAAATTCTAATTGTAAGGAAACCATTTAGTATAAAGGAGGCACAACAAGATGGCTCGTTTAAAAGATTATTATAAAAACGAGGTGGCTCCGGCTCTTATGAAAAAATTCAATTACAAGAGTCCGATGCAAATTCCAAAACTTGATAAAATAGTAGTTAATGTTGGTTGCGGAGATGCTAAGGAAAACACAAAAGTTATAGATGCTGTTGTGGTTGATTTAACTAAGATAACCGGTCAAAAGCCAGTAGTTACTAAGGCAAGGAAGTCAGTAGCTAATTTTAAACTTCGTGAGGGAATGAATATTGGCGTTAAGGTTACATTGAGAAAAGAAAAAATGTATGAATTTTTAGATAGACTTTTTAATGTATCACTACCAAGAGTTCGTGATTTTAGAGGAATTAACCCAAATTCATTTGATGGAAGAGGAAATTATTCTTTTGGAATAAAAGAACAACTTATTTTTCCTGAAATAGAGTATGATAAAGTTGACAAAATTAGAGGTATGGACATTATCTTTGTAACAACAGCAGTAAACGATGAACAGGCAAAAGAATTACTTGCCCTTATGGGTGCACCGTTTGCAAAGTAAAGAGGAGGAATACACAAAGTGGCTAAGAAAGCAATGATTATTAAGCAACAAAGAGAACCAAAGTTCTCCGCCCGCAGATATAATAGGTGTAAACTCTGTGGTAGGCCTCATGCTTACTTAAGAAAATTCGGTATATGCCGTATATGTTTTAGAGAGTTAGCTCACAAGGGTCAGATTCCAGGAGTTAAAAAAGCTAGCTGGTAACGCTAAAAGAGCGAAGGAGGTATGTAAGATGTATATCACCGATCCAATAGCTGATATGCTAACAAGAATCAGAAATGCAAATTCAGCAAAGCACGATATGGTAGATGTACCCGCTTCTAATATGAAAAAAGCAATAGCTGAAATTCTTGTTGAAGAGGGTTATATAAAAAACTATCAAATAATAGACGATGACAAACAAGGGGTAATCCGTATAGCCTTAAAGTATGGAGAAAATAAAATCAAAACACTTCAAGGTCTTAGAAGGATATCAAAGCCTGGTTTGCGCGTATATGCAAATTGCGAGGAAATGCCCAAGGTTATTAGGGGGCTTGGCATAGCCATAGTTTCTACATCTAAGGGTGTTATGACCGATAAGACAGCTCGGAAAGAGAATGTCGGCGGTGAAGTTCTCGCATTTGTATGGTAATGGGGGTGTATGAGTAATGTCACGAATAGGAAAAAAACCAATACCAGTTCCAACAGGTGTGGATATTACATTAAATGGTACAAATATTACTGTTAAAGGTCCAAATGGAGTTCTTTCAAGAGAACTTCACAAGGATATGATAATTAAAATTGATAACAGTGTTATAAGCGTAGAAAGACCAAGTGAAACTAAGGAACATAAATCACTTCATGGTTTAACACGTTCTCTCATAGCTAATATGGTTCAAGGAGTTACCGAAGGTTTTAAAAGAAACTTAGAGGTAAACGGAGTTGGCTATAGAGTTGTAAAACAAGGAAAACAATTGGTTATGAATTTAGGATTTTCACATCAAGTTATTATGGATGAAATTGAGGGTATCACAGTTACAGTACCTAGTCCAAATATTATAGTTATTTCCGGACAGGATAAGCAGAAGGTTGGACAGTTTGCAGCAGAAGTTAGAAAAAAGAGACCTCCAGAACCATATAAAGGCAAAGGAATTAAGTATGCTGAGGAACATATTCGTCGCAAAGAAGGAAAAGCTGGTAAAGTCTCTGTTAGTTAGAAGGAGTGAAGTAGTTTGAAAGAAATAAGCGGCACATTGGTTCGTTGTCGGGCTTTGCCCGAACACTTGCATATCCATATATGCGTCGTGTCCGTTCAAATTCCTTACGCCTGCCACTGCACCACTTCTTTCTTCCAAACTTTGTGCCTCAAAGAAAGGAATGAAACTTAATATGATTAAAAAGCCCGATACAAATTCTGCAAGATTACACAGGCACAAAAGAGTTCGTAGTAAAATTTGTGGCACTCCAGAACATCCGCGTCTTAATGTTTTTAGGTCGTTATCTAATATATCAGCACAGATAATTGATGATACAAACGGAGTTACCCTTATTTCTGCATCATCATTAGAAAAGGATTTTAATGGTTTTGGTGGAAATAAAGTTGCTGCAAAACAGGTCGGTGTAAATATAGCTAAAAAGGCAATCGAAAAAGGTATTACTGAAGTGGTGTTTGACAGAGGTGGTTATTTATACCATGGAAGAGTAAAGGAACTTGCAGATGGTGCTCGCGAAGGCGGACTCAAGTTCTGATTAAGGAGGAAAAACTATGGCTTTGAATATTGATGCAGGCACATTAGATATTAAAGAAAAGGTAGTATCCATAAACCGTGTTTCTAAAACAGTTAAGGGTGGTAGAATTTTTAAATTTTCCGCACTTATCGTTGTTGGAGACGAAAATGGTTATGTTGGCGTTGGCTTAGGAAAAGCTTCTGAAGTTCCAGATGCAATTCGCAAGGGAATTGAAGATGCCAAGAAAAATCTTGTTAAGATTTCTCTTAAAGGAACTACCATACCTCACGAAATAGTTGGAGAATTTGGTGCTTCCCTTGTGGTTTTAAAGCCTGCCGCACCAGGTACTGGCGTTATTGCTGGCGGAGCTGTTCGTGCTGTTGTTGAAATGGCAGGTATTAAAGATATTAGAACAAAGGCTTTAAGGTCAAGAAATCCACGCAATGTAGTTAATGCTACACTTAATGGCTTGAAGGCTGTTAGAGATGTTGCACAAGTTGCACAAGTTAGAGGCAAAACAATTAATGAAATTATTGGTCGATAGGGGGTTGTTTGATGGCTACTTTTACAATAAAACTTATTAAGAGCCTTATAGGCAGAAAAGATGACCAAATTGCAACAGCTATTTCATTAGGACTTAAAAAAATTGATGATGTAGTAGTTCAGCCTGATAATGCTCAAACAAAAGGTAAAATAAATAAAATTTCACACCTTATTGAAGTTCAACAAGTGAAATGAGGAGGTGTTCTGTATGAAACTAAATGAATTAAATCCTGCTGAGGGCTCAACCTTTGTTGCTAAGAGAAAAGGAAGAGGAATAGGCACAGGAAACGGGACAACCGCTGGCAGAGGACACAAGGGGCAAAAAGCTCGTTCAGGCGGTGGAGTAAGACGGGGCTTTGAAGGCGGACAAATGCCTTTAGCAAGAAGATTACCTAAAAGAGGTTTTACCAATATTTTTGCTAAAACTTATGCAGTAATTAATGTTTCAGATTTGAATAGTTTAAGAAGTGGTTCAATTGTTACCGCACAAAAACTAATTGATGCTGGAATTATTAACAAGGCATTTGACGGATTGAAAGTTTTAGGTAGAGGAGAAATAACAAAAAAATTAACAGTAAAGGCAACAAAAATATCATCCACTGCTAAGGAAAAAATTGAAGCAGCTGGTGGGAAGATTGGGGTGATATAAAGTGTTTGAATCTGCAATTAATGCCTGGAAAATAATTGATTTGCGTAAGAAGATACTTTACACACTGTTTATTATAGTGTTATTTCGTTTGGGTTCATTTATCCCTGTTCCATTTTTAAATGCAGATGCTATTTTTACATTATTTAATCCATCAGACGCAAGTGGTCAAGTAAACAATGGGGCTTTGGACTTTTTGAACATTATGTCTGGTGGAGCTATGGAGAGAGCTTCAATTTTTGCAATGTCAATTTCTCCATACATTAATGCATCAATTATAATGCAGTTGTTAACAGTCGCAATTCCTGCTCTTGAAAGAATGCAAAAGGAAGGCGACGAAGGAAGAAAGAAAATCCAACAAATAGTTCGTTATGTAACAGTTTTATTAGGACTTATTCAAGGTTTTGGTTTTTATACTATTCTCGCTTCTCAAAACTTAATTATGAAACGGCATTGGTTTTCAGCATTAGTAATTACAATTAGTTTTACAGCTGGTACCGCCCTCATAATGTGGTTGGGAGAGCAAATAAATGAAAGAGGAATTGGAAATGGTATATCCATTATATTATTCTTCTCAATTATTTCAAGAGGACCAGATATTGTTAATTTTATAGTTTTACAATTTAGAGGTGGAAACTACTTTATTACACCAATATTAATTATTGCATCTGTAGCATTAATAGTATTTATCGTTATTATGTCGAATGCCGAAAGAAGATTGCCAGTTCAGTATGCAAAAAGAGTTGTTGGCAGAAAAATGTATGGAGGACAAAGCACTCATCTTCCATTAAAACTTAGTATGACAGGAGTATTACCAATTATATTTGCTTCGTCATTCGTGCTTATTCCTTCAACTATTGCAAGATTTATACCAAGCATTTCTGAAATTGTGGACAAATGGTTTGGATATAAATCTGCAATTTATGCTCTTGTATACTTTTTCTTAATTATTGCTTTTAATTATTTTTATGTTGCTATGCAATATAACCCTATTGAAATGGCAAACAATATAAAGAAAAATGGTGGCTTTATTCCAGGTATTCGTCCGGGTAAGCCAACCTCAGATTTTATTAGTAAGGTTTTAGGGAAAATAACATTAATTGGTGCTTTATACTTAGGTTTAGTTGCAGTATTACCAATTATTACAAGTATATTTACTAATACAAATTTAGCTATTGGTGGAACATCTATATTAATCGTTGTAGGAGTCATTCTTGAAACCTTAAAGACACTTGAATCTCAAATGCTTATGAGACATTATAAAGGTTTTTTAGAATAGGAGTTAAGAAAAAAATATGAAAATAATATTATTAGGAGCTCCCGGAGCAGGAAAGGGAACACAAGCCGAGTGTATTTGCAAAAAGTTATTAATTCCTACTATTTCAACTGGCGAAATTATTCGTGAGGCTGTTAAAAACAGTACAGATATGGGAGCAAAAGCGAAGTCTTTTATGGACGAGGGCAAATTAGTTCCCGATGAGATAGTAATTGAAATAATTAAGGAATACCTAAGTAAAGAAAATTGCAAAAATGGTTTTGTGCTTGATGGTTTTCCAAGAACAGTTCCACAAGCTGTAGCACTTTCTGCTATGGGAGTAGTAATTGACATAGTAATTAGTATTGAGGTTTCTGATGAGAGAATAATAACACGATTGTCTGGTAGAAGAGTTTGTAAAAGTTGCGGGACATCTTATCATTTGGATTATAGACCACCAAAGGTTAGAGGAATATGTGATTTATGCTCAGGGGAGTTAATTCAAAGAGCTGATGACCATCCTGATACTGTAATTAGCAGATTAAAAGTTTATCATGAACAGACCGAGTTGTTAAAAGACTATTATAAAAATACAGGGAAACTGATGCTTGTTAATGGCCAAAAATTAATTGAAGATACTACAAAGGAAATATTTAAGATGTTTAAGGCATATAAAAAATGATAATTATTAAATCAATAAATGAGATTCAGGCTATGCAAAAAGCAGGTAAAATAGCTGCAGGAGCATTAGTTGTAGCGGGGGAGAATGTTAAATCTGGCGTTAGCACTTTAGAAATTGATAA
>CAZFQD010000068.1:0-11825 GCA_964520885.1 uncultured Oscillospiraceae bacterium
ACCAAGCCTGTAGCGGACTTTCACCGCCAAGCTACCGAATATGTCGGGCACACTATAAAAAGCACCTCTGCTTTAAAAGCAAAAGTGCTGGATTTTATTGAGCATTAGAAAAGACACCCTTTGCAGAGTGCCTAAAAGTTTAATTTATAACTATAGGTTATTCTTATTTTGAAGTTCAAGGTTTGCTATTTTTTCAAAATTAAGGTATCTATCTATAAAATCTGCTACCCACTTATCGTTTGTAATCTCAGAGACTATATCAACAAAATCTTCAATTATTATATCATAAAAGCCGATAATAGATTCATCAGTACTAACGAGTGTTTCTTTATAAAGTTCTACTGCATTTTTACACTTTATATTGTTTTTTGGAAATAGGAATACAAAAAAACCATTTTCATAATCACTATTTGATTTATACATACTAATTGATAACAAGTGATCTCGCCATATTTGTTGTATTGGTTTCTGTCTTAATTCCAAATACTTCTCCTTTTTAAAAATCTCACTTATTTCTGCAACCTGGTCATAAATATTTTTGTGTGTAGAGGGCAATTCATCCATCGATTCAACATACTTTACTTCAATTCCTATGAATCCTTTTTTGTTTTCAACAGATACATATTCTATAAAAACATCAAAAGCAGAATGATCTTGTGTATATTTTAATGAACCTCTTCCGGAAGAATGCTCAAAACTAATAGATGTAACCTTAGCTACTCTTTTTGGAAATAAAGTCTTAAATACTTCTGTTGCAAGGTTTTCGTTTTTAGAAAGTTCGCCGAATAAATTGAATGCAAGTGGCTGGCTCGAGAGCAAATTGTAGTACAATCTATTTTCTTCTATAACAGCCTTGTATTCCTTATTATTAATTGAATCTTTTACAACATTATATATTTCCTGTGTCAAAAAATTATTTGCTTTTGGACAATTCTTTGGAAAAACATTTCCTATTTTATCAAAATCAGTAGTGAATTTTTCTCGCCAAATACTTTGCAGAAGGCGAGCATTTGCAGAAAAAATTGTATCTTTTTTGTAATAACAATTATATCTTTCTAATATGTTTTTTGATGGTATTTTTATGATAATCTCTCCCTTGTTTTTAATAAAAATATTTATGTTTATTATACAACAATGTGTAGCTAATTTCAAGCACTTAAAGTTAAACCTCATTTCTAATTGCTTATAACCACCCCATCAATTTTCTTATTCCCTGAAATCTGACCTACAAAGTCTTTGAGTAGTGGTTTGCCTTTTCTGCCACCGCTGTCAACTGTGAACTCTGTGTAAAAACCGCCTTTTCCTATGGTGTGTCGGACAGATGTTACTGTGCCAATAATTGAGTGCTTGCCATCTGTTTCTATAAGTTCAATTATATCGCCTATGATTAGCTGTGGTGTGAATATGCCTGCAAAGGTTTCTGTTTTGCCTGATATGGCTATTAGCTCTGAAAGCTCGTTTGCTAAATAACCCAGATAAAGTCAGTGTGTCAATTATAAGTATTTAATAAATTCTTTTGATTTTTAACATTTAATTTTCTCCTGTTAATTAATTTTTAACCCATCTGCTAATTCTTCTAATGAAACACCGGTAAGCTTTTTTATAAGTTTTAGTTTTCCTTGTTTAGAATTAAGAACCTCTTTATTTTCTAAATATACTCTGTTCATATTCATCACAGCATCTATTGTTATTTTCTTCAAAATATCAAAGCTACTATCCGAGAGTGACGGATTACCTCTATAATTCTCTAACCTGCCACTATTACGATATTTTGGATAATTTTCTAACCCAAAAAACAAAAGTGCCAACTCTGGTCTGTATTCCCCCATTGCTTCTAATATTGCGAAAAAATCAGCAATTATTTCATCCTGCACCCTGTTTTGCATACTGCCAAAGAGTCGCAAAGTGACATAATGCGTGCACTCATGGGCTCTACGCATTGTCAAGGATGCTTTTCTCCATTCATTCGCATTCATTCCAACCTGTTCAGGTGCTATGCCACTGTAAAACTTGTTTGATAAAATAATAAATTTATCTTGATAAAGTTCCTTATCCGGTATAATTTGTTTAAATTCATCTTGCCATTTTCCATCAATGTTTTCTTTTGTCCATTTTTCCTTATATCGTCTGATCCTATCCCAATTATTATAACCTCTTACAATACAGGCACCCATTGAGTCCGGTATCACGACAGGCTCATTTCTATATACAGTGGCTCTGACTAATTTTTCAAAGTCAGAATTGTTTGGCGTAAATAATATAGGTATTTGTCCTACAGGCGTTGGATATATTTCAAGTTCCAAAGCATCAGGTTCTATAAGTTCAAAGTTTTCGGCAGCACAAATAGCATCAATGGATTTTCCCCTAAGAGTAACCTCTTTGTACTCCTCCGTTTGACTTATTCCTTCTCTAATTTCAAAATGAAACTGTGGCATATATTTTCTTAAAGTATTATATACGCCATATACTTCTGCTTCTTTTTTATAAAGCTTCCAAACTTCAATAAATTTTTCATCACCAGTATTTACATTATTACAAGTTGCTTGAAATTTGTTTTTGTTGTATTCAAGCAGTTCCTGTATTTCTACTGGAGAAGCTCCATATTTTTTTAGTATTTCTCTTCTCGTTTTCTTATCCATTCTTTTATCCTTTTATCTAATTCAGCAAACCACACATAAAAAGTTTTATGTGTGGTTTGCTTGTAAATAATTGCAAATTATTATGCCAAAGCTCCTAATCCTGCACCTGTTCCTGCTGCTACCGCTACTCCTGCTGCAATACCGGCACCTACCACAACTGCAATATTACCAACAGCCGCATATGTTAAAAGACCAACCGTGCCAGCTGCAAAACAAGCAGCTGAACCTGCTCCTATTGCGGTTCCTATTGCAATCACCAAAGGTGCAGCAATTACACATGCAACTACTAAAGCAACAGCAGCTATACCAATTAGTAGCCATTGCCACCATTTCATTTTTCCGCCGGCTACTTGCTCTAAATCACTATCACTTAATTCTTCAGAGATTTGCTCGGACAATTTTTCAGCTAAAGCACTATCAATAAAGTCTGCATTGGCAGTAATAATATCCTTAGCATCGGAAATAAACCCGGTAAACTCCTTGTAACTTATGTCATAGCCTTCATTTTTAATAAATGAATATAATTTAACTTCCTCATTTTCTACGCTTGCTAATTTGTAAGCTAACCCGTCTTTAATACCTTTATTCATTTCTTCTGAAATATCCGTAATTAATTTTTTTAAACCTACCGAATAATTTTCTGCATTTTTACTAATATAAAGCATTTGTTCTGACATTTTAATTCCTCCATTTATTTTTTTTGTTATGCTTATGTGTAGATTTTCTTTTCTTTTGCCTCTTCGTTTATGTCTTGCACCACTGTCTGTATTCCTGTATCCTAATGATAAAATATCTTGTTCTCTGCAAAGCTACTAAAAATGTTTTTTCTCCTTTCGTTTTTTTATTTTTTGGCTTTCAAATTCAGCCCTTTTCTTTTTCGTTTTATTTGAATGTGCGATTACCTCCTTTTAAATCATTTTATATCAGATATAAAAACTTGTTCCTACGCTATTTGTCTGCTTGCCAGTTGAAAAAACAAGCCTTTATTTTCCATTAGTTCATGGTAGGTTCCCTGTTCAACAATTTCACCATTATCAATCACTATTATTCTGTCACACTTTACAATGGTGCTTAGTCTATGTGCTATAACAACCCTTGTAGCATTAAGTTTTTCAAGGCTCTCACAAACAATTGCCTGTGTGATATTGTCCAGTGAGCTCGTTGCTTCATCAAAGAATAATATTTTGGGCTTATTTACAATAGCACGTGCAATCAATATTCTCTGCTTTTGGCCGCCGGAAATTGTTCCTGCGTCCTCCATAAGACCGGTATAAAGACCCATAGGCATTTTAGCTATGTCTTCCTCAAGCCCTGCTTCCTTTACAACCTCACGAACGCTTTTTAAAGAAATCTTACTATTTGTAATGGTAATGTTTTCATATATACTTCCCGAAATAAGTTGCCCATCCTGTAACACTACCCCTAACTTCTTGCGGAGTTCTCTCTTGTCAATGGCATCAAGGTCTTTATCATCATAAAACACCTTCCCTGATTCCACTTTTTCAAAGCCTAACAAAATCTTAAGAAGTGTTGATTTTCCGCCCCCAGAGGGTCCGACTATTCCTACATATTCGCTCGGTTTTATTGAAAAGGTTAGATTTTTCAGTATTTGCGGACCGTCTTCGGAATATCTGAAATTTACATTTGATACCTCTATTGCACCTGTTAGTTCTCCTATGAGTTCCATATTATCTTCATATTCCGGTGTGGCTTCTAAGACCGGTTTTGCTTTTTCATATATTGGACCAAGATTATTTACTTTTAAGTAGGTTTGTGCCATGTCCATCACCGCTCCGGAAAAGCTTCCAAAAGCTGAACTATATGCCATAAAAGCTCCAAAGTTTATATCAATTTTTTTTACTATCAGCATATAGTATATCGCAACTGAAAATAAAGTAGTTATCATATTATTAAAACAATTTATAATATTTGTAATTTTCTCTTTATCTACAATAAGCTTTCTGGTTTTCAAAAAGTCAACATTCCACTTAAATACTGCTCTATCCTCACTGCCGGAAATTCTGATTTTGGAAATTCCAAGAAGTAGCTGATACATAAACCCAGCCAATCTATTTGAAATATCTATCAATTTCTTTTCATACCTAAGTTTAAAAAAACCAACACCAATTGTAATACAAACCGAAATTGCTACCATAACGAGCCCTACATAAGAGAGTTGTTTACTATAGTGAAACATACGCCACAGATACAATAACGAAAATATTGATGAAAGAAATGTTGAAAACACAACATCAGCTAAGGTATTAAATATTGATGTTATTCCCATTGCTCTGGATGCTAAATCACCAGAAGTATATTTAGCATAAAATTTATTAGGGAGGTTTAATAATCTATCAAAGGTTGCCGCTTGAATGCCATATTCCATTGAGTTGCTGGCTCTAAAAGTGCAAAATGCCTTTGTAAGCGAAACAAAGAAGTTTCCTATCATAAAAGCAAGTACGAGCATTCCCATCTGAAACAACTGAGCCGAAGCACCTTCCGGAATGTAATCATCAAATATCATTCGGTTCAATTCGGGCAATAATAAGCCTATAAGGGATGCAACTAAAGTAGCAAGCAACAATTTAACAATATCCCTTTTCCACGATGCCGCAATACCGAAAAGGAAAATGTCCTTATATTTAAGCTTTTTGAATAATTGCATCAACCTCAACAAGCACTCCTGCCTGTAAAAACTTGTTAATAAGCTCATCATTTCCAAGTTTTTTTCTCATATCATCAACACTTACAGCGTAATCAGAAACATTTGTTATTACAGCTTGCATATGTCCATATTCCTGTCTGTTTACTGTTGTTGGGTACACATTTATCTGCATTCCCTGTATCAACTTCTTTCCCTGTTCCAAAGCAACATAGAATACAACCCCCGTACCATTGACATCGCTATCACTTTTTTGCGTTTTAGCTATCTCTAAACCCCTTTGAACAATATTCCCTTTGGTCACATCAACCGACAATACTTGACCTTCCACAGTACTTACTATGTCTGAATTTGCAATAGTATTTTTCAATTGCGAACTTTGTTTTGAAAGCGTGTCTAACTTAGCACTTTTTGTTACATTAAAGCTTTCTTTGAGGGAGTTTTTTCGGAAAATTAAATAATTCACTTCACCATTGAAGACTGCCTCACTCTCCGCAATTGGTGAATGTGGGTCACTAAGTTTCATTTTTTCAATTTGCTTGTCTATGTCAGTTATCTGGCTTTTAATATTATATAGGTCTATTACATCCTGTGTCATTTGTGTTTTGACATTTGGACTATCCAATGTATAACCTTGTATTTCTGCTATTTGTGCTTCTACTGTTGCTACTTGCTCAACATAATTACTTTGTGAAATTCTTGCTATTACATCTCCTACATGTACATAATCATCTTTTTTAATAGTTACATCCGATATTACACCATCTAATGTAGAAAGAATACTATCTGTTCCATTATTGCTCATTATTATTCCTAAAGCCTGAATCTTTGTGGGAATATTACCTGTAATACTCCATAATAAAGTAGAAGCAATTATTAATATAAAAAATGCCAGTATCATCCATGACCTTGCAGAGGTCATTCTTATAAGTTTGTCCAACTGCTCAGGTGAAGATAACTTATCTAAAGCTGACTTTCTAAATACACTCATTTCACATTATCCTTTCGCTAAATTATTATTAATTGTAGCCGACAAACTGTCCATTTACTACCTTCTTAATATAAACTTCTCCAGAATTCAATTCCCCATTTACATCAAAGCTAACTGTTCCATTAATGCCTTGAAAACTTTTACTTGATTTTAGGACTTTAATAAGCTCTGATGGAGAAGTGCACTTCGCTATTTTCAGCACTTCACTCATAATTTTTATCGTGTCGTATCCTTTTATAGCATAGTAATCTGGTTTAGTTCCAAATTTATTTGTAAATTTAGTTTCAAAGTTGCTGTATGCCCGGTCATTTTGCATATTCTTTAAAAATGTAACAAAAGCAAAATTATTAATGTTTTTTCCGTTTTCTTCTACAAATTTGGTATAATCAAGCCCGTCTCCGGCAAGAACAGGTAAATTATTGTCCTGTTGCCTAAGCCAGTTTACTAAGTATATTGAGTTCTGCATTAAATCAGCAAAAAACACTGCATCTACATTCTCAACCTTCCATTTTTTGTATGTTGTATCAAATTCATCTTTGTTTACAAAACTGCTATGACGGTCAATGATATGTATTCCATTCGCAATAGCATATTTTTCAAATGCCTTTGATAATTCAGTACCAATCATAGAATCAGCATAATATATCGCTATATTTTTATAGCCTTGTTCTTTTGCGTAATCCGCCATTTTTTTGCCAAGCACAATATCACTGGGTGTGTTTCTAAATATAGTATTATATCCTTTTTGTGTTAAATTAGGATTTGTAGCTGTAGGTGAAATGAGCACTACACCCGCTTCATCATAGATTTGAGCAACTGGAATGGTGTGGTCAGAAGTCCAGTGTCCAATTACAAAGGATACATCTGTGTTATTGGCAAAATTTTGAGCAATTCCAAGACTTCCGGTTAAAGTATTTTGATCATCCGCAGTAATGGTTTCAAGCTTCATCCCCAGTACCCCACCCATTACTATTGACTTCTTCTACTGCCATTTCAACACCCTAAAAAAAAAGTGTATCTTTTTTCATAAGTTGTTCAGGCCCTGCAAGTCCTATTTTAATAATTCTGTTTAACTTACTACCTTGATCTTCTCTTATTAGTTTTGGAGATTTATTTGCCATCAATAGCTTATCTATTAAATTAACTTGAATTGTATTATTATTGTAAAAATATCCTATTAAGCTTATTAATATGATGGATGCTAATACTAAAATAAGAAATACTTTAAACTTTCGCATACCTGCTCCTTTCAAAATTTATTAAATGAGTAATACTATTGTAAAAGACAAACCTTATTTGCTTCCTTTTTTTCCTGCGACATAGTCATAAATTGTGTTTGAGCTTATCCGAACCATGTTTGATAATTCACAGCCACTGTTATACCGCCACTCAGAAGTACGATTATGATTGAAAAGATAATAATTCTTTGAATCAGTACATTTATTACAACAGCTAAAAATATGTTGTCGTCTACTGCTATATATCCAACAACCGCTTCCGTAACCTTATTGTGCGTTTTCTCTTTGTAAATGGGAAATGGTTTGCCGTCCAAATTTTCCGCCACCCCGCACTGAACCCCTGTTTTGTTTCCAATTTCTCCCACAACTCGGTAATTTTTATTGGGGTAGATGGCTTTCATTTGTTTTTTGGTGTAGAATTCTATTGTTGTATTATAATTTTTTCTGTGAATTTTTCCTGCATAGTTTAATTTGTTTTGGATTTTTAATTCCATATTTTCACCCCGCAATATAATTTTCTGTTTGAATTTAAGTTAAATGTATCATACTTTTGTTATCTACTAAAACCGTTTTCCAGCGATGAACTTAAATCTTTGTTGAACAAGGCTTTTAATGAAATGGAAGAAGAACACTCAAAGAGCATTGTAGTCAAGGAAAATGGTAAATTAACAAGAGTACAAGTTCACACGATTCAATATATTGAAAGTGTTAAGCATACAATGATTTTTCATTTGCATAGCAACAAGCTTATTTCCTGCTATGGTACCATGAATGAGTTTTATGATATTTTGTTGTCCGACAAACGATTTATTAAATGTCATAAGTCGTTTATAGTAAATATGAATTATGTTATAAGCATCTCCAATAAAGATTTTATATTGGTTGACAAAACGCTAATACCTATTTCAAGGCAAGTTTATCAGCAAGTAAAAAATAAATATATTGATTACTTTTTTGAAAAAGGAAGTGGATTATTATGATTTTATATTTTCTTTTTAAACTTACTCTTTTGACTGTCTTTATGACCTGTCTTACTCGGTTAAAATACAGTATTAAAAAATCATATATTATCCTATCGGTTTTTATTTTTATTATATGGATTATCAATTCTGTTATATACAAATTTACTAATATGGATTTTTCAAATAGCATTTATCCTTTAACTGTATGTGTTCCCACTTTTATTTGCTTTTTTCTCTTGTCAAAATCAAAGGGACTTAAAGTTTTATTTACATTTTTAACCGTTTGCAATTTTGGTATGCTTATGAGTTTTGTAGGACTTCTGTCTTTTATAATTTTTAACAACTTGACCATTCGCATACTTTTTGAGTCTCTATGCTTTGTTTTTATGATAGTTTTGATTTTAAAAGTTTTTCGCAAACCGTATTTTAAAATACTCAACACCCTTGAAAAAGGCTGGGGATTTCTTTGCTTAGTCCCTAGTTTGCTGACTTTAATAATTTATTTATTATTATATTACCCGACTGAATTCAATAACCGAACTGAAATTATACCCATTATTTTTCTTGTTTTCGCTTTAATGTTCGTCTTTTATGCGACTATTTATCTTAATTTTGAAAATGTTTCTCAACTTTATCAGTTAAGTCAGGACAGAAAATTTATGCTTATTCAAATGGATATGCAAAAAAAAGAATACAATGCACTTATGGAAAAAATTGAGGGCATTCAAATTTATAGGCATAATATGAGGCATCAGATAAACACAATTAACACCTTTTTAAATGATAACAACATCTCCGAGGCACAAAAATACCTTGGTAAACTCAACGATAACTTTAGTAAAACCGTTATTGAAAAATATTGTGAAAATTATGGGGTTAATGTTATTTTGTCATCATACATCAATAAAGCTAAGGAAGAACAAATTAATGTGATATGCAAAGTTCAAATTTCCGAAAATATAAAAATAGACAATATTGAGCTTGGGCTTATTTTTGCAAATGCCATTGAAAACGCCACCATTGCATGCAAGAAAATTAAAACCCCTGAAGACAGAAAAATAGCCATTGTTTGCAAAGAACATTATAATCAGCTTTATATTCAAATTTCCAATATGTATGTTGGAGAGGTTTTGTTTGACAAAGATATACCTGTTTCGAATAATAAACATCATGGATTTGGAACAAGAAGTATTGTTACAATTGTAGAAAAGTATGAAGGTGTTTTCTCCTTTACTGCTGAGAATGGGATATTTAAAGTAACTGCTATTTTAAAATATGAATGACAAAA
Organism: uncultured Oscillospiraceae bacterium; assembly: GCA_964520885.1. Lineage (GTDB taxonomy): Bacteria > Bacillota > Clostridia > Oscillospirales > SIG519 > CAZFQD01. The sequence continues at coordinate 9,781 of CAZFQD010000068.1, forward strand.
ACCGCCACAAGTCTAAACTCTAAAGTTTCAGGCATTGTAGCGGGCGTTTTTTTTAATGTTTTTAAATCGCGTGCATTCTTTGCTTATCATATATATAGTCAGCAACAAATGCACGGTTGAAATTTTACTTCTGACTAATTTTCAAGGGTTACTATAAAAGTTCTTTCTCAAAACCTCAAAGTGAACATTTTCAGAATTTTCATTTTTGCAATTTATCTTGTATCTAAGCTCTTTTTTAAGAAATAATCAAGTGAAAGTGCTGCTTTTTAATACAATTTAACGATACCTTTGAAAATGCACCGCTCGTGAAAATCCGCCATAAAAAGTGTAAATTGTATCAATATTTGAGTTCTTTTATGGAGGCACCACCCGGATTTGAACCGGGGAATAGAGGTTTTGCAGACCTCTGCCTTACCACTTGGCTATGGTGCCGTATTTAGTTGTCAGTTATCAGTTGTCAGAAAATAAATAATACTGATATAATTAAAATATTCAAATAGGTTAAATTGTGTTAAATAAACCTCTTCAAATTCTAAGAGACGCCTTAATGCGTCTCGTTTTTCTTTGGTGGAGCGGATTACGAGGTTCGAACTCGCTACCTCCACCTTGGCAAGGTGGCGCTCTACCAAATGAGCTAAATCCGCAAATTGGTGCCTCCGGACGGAATTGAACCATCGACACGTGGATTTTCAGTCCACTGCTCTACCGACTGAGCTACAGAGGCGAATTTCAATGAACTGCGAACGGCGAAAATTAATATTTAAGGGGTAAATCGTTCTATAATTCTACATTCTACATTCTACTTTTATTTGTTAATCGTCAATCGTCAATTAAAAAATGGCGACTCCGAAGGGACTCGAACCCTCGACCTCCGCCGTGACAGGGCGGCGTTCTAACCAACTGAACTACGAAGCCATATGGTGGGAGTTACAGGGCTCGAACCTGTGACCCTCTGCTTGTAAGGCAGATGCTCTCCCAGCTGAGCTAAACTCCCGAACATTTCCGCTTTTGTCTTTAGCGGCTTGTTTATTTTACTATATTTAATTTTGCTTGTCAATACCTTTTTTTAGTATTTTAGGTGTTTTAATAAAAAAATTAGATAATATAGGTGCATTGAGCAGGACCTCAATGCACCCTAAAAATTATTATATTAAATTATAGAATTCTATGCTCTTCTCTTTTTCATTAGCAATACAATACCTGCTAAACTTATAATTGCAAATGCGATAAAGTAAATGCTAAAATCTGTTGCTGTATCCGGTGTTGTTGGTACCGGTGTTGCCGTTGGTGCAGGTGTTGCTGTTGGTACCGGTGTTGCTGTTGGTGTCGGTGTTGCCGTTGGTGCAGGTGTTGCTGTTGGTACCGGTGTTGCCGTTGGTGCAGGTGTTGCTGTTGGTGTCGGTGTTGCCGTTGGTGCAGGTGTTGCTGTTGGTGCCGGTGTTGGGGTCGCTGTTGGTGCCGGTGTTGGGATCGCTGTTGGTGCCGGTGTTGGGGTTGGGGTTGCTGTTGGTGCCGGTGTTGGGGTTGCTGTTGGTGCTGGGGTTGGGGTTGGTGCTGGGGTCGCTGTTGGTGCTGGTGTTGGTGATGGTGTTGGTATTTCCGCACCTATATAAATGCTCTGAACTCCTCCGGTTGGCAAATATGTTGGCATAATTTTATTAATTGGAGTTTGGTTAGCAGGAGGAGGGCCCGGCACAGCAAAGTCAACCGGATAGCCTGGCATTCCATCAATTGTAGATGCCGTTGTAAAGGTAGTATATCCTGATGTGCCTGCTTTTGCTGTAAATTTAATTTTAACTAAGTCACCTTCTGTTAAACCAACATTAGGCGAATCAAATGTATCAGCAAAAGTAATAGTTGCATATCCTGATGCTTGAACTGCTGTAAATGTATATGCATCATTAGGAAACTCTTCCGAACCCATATCTATTTGCGAAGGTTGGACTCTTACACAAGTTCCAATAGTGTATTTATCTGGGTCAAAGGTAATTTTTATACCAAATACCATAATGCCGGTTGTAACATTTGTAAAATTATCCATTCTA
>CAZFQD010000069.1:0-11636 GCA_964520885.1 uncultured Oscillospiraceae bacterium
TTGGCTGTCAAGGGTTTGTTTCAGAAGTTTTCATAAAAGTTTTTACACTATCCCACCTTTTTGGCAAATTAAAGAACCGACCGTTAAGCCGACTCTATGTAAATAAAGTTGAAAACAAAAAATAGAGCCGCTACTTTCATATCGGGCAAAAAGGCATAATGCCCCAATGCAATTTTGATATGTAATGTAACGGCTCTATTATGTATGGTAGAGGGATAAGCAGACAGCATCAAATTTTAATGGCATAAAGCCGAATAAATGAAATTTATGCTCTGCAAATTATCCCTCTACTATATAGGACAGTCAGAAACCATTTGTAAACCAAATTTTAAAAAATATTTTTACAAAACAAAAAGCCTCATGTTTCCATAAGGCTTCTCATTTTAGCTAAGAGCTTTTTAAGTCGCTTTGAGATTGCCATTTTGCTGATATCCCCGAAAACTAAGCCAACTTGCTCCATACTCAACTCATCGTAGAAATATAAATCGATCAGCTTATTTTCGTCAGCAGTTACTATGGTTCTCACTTGTTGCAGTTTTTCAAGTGTGAGGTTCTTCAAAACAATATTCTCGAGATAGTGACGATTAACCGAGTTTGTAGCGACCGACACCGTTTCAAAATCACTTTTACTAATGTGCCGCCTATCGCTTCGGCTCTCCGTCTCTTGTCTTTTCCTATCATTTTCAAGAAATTCTGCTACCTCGTATGAAACTAAAATATGCTCTTCGCCATATTTAATGGTCTTTTCCAATCGTATTCCTTTCCACCAAAGGAAAGGCTACTTAATGGCTTGCCGAAACAGCACCATAATACTGCTGACTTCAAAAATACCGACTAAGCGGGCAATTAATTGCCTTAGTCGCATCTGAGAAATCTGAGGTCACACATTGTAACCTCACCGGCTAATAAAACATTCAAGATGGTATATCCACCCTGTAAGCTAATTATATATTATTTAATATCTAATAAAAAGCACTTATATCTAATTTTTTAGTTAGGTGGCGGTTTTTTGTGACAACTCATTTTAATAATTTATTTTAAAAACACATTATATTATATTTGTGTATTAATAATTCTTGACAAACGAATTTTATTTTTATATAATTAGTACACTAATAATAATATCCGTGTATTGATTGAAGGTGAAATTGTGGTGGATCTAAAACTAATAAATAAAATAATTTTAAAGAATAATGGCGTTGCAAAAACTTCAGAGTTTATTAAATCTGGAATGACTTCAACCGATGTAGCAAAACTTTGTAACAATGGCATTTTAGTTAGAGTTAAACATGGTTATTATCAACTTGCATCACAGGTTGAACCTAATGAAGAAAAAATAATTGCAAATCTTTTTCCGGATGGTATTCTTTGTATGGATACAGCACTATTTCATTATGGCTACAGCGATCGTACTCCTCTTGAATGGACAATTGCTTTTAGCAGGACTGTTTCAAGGTCAAGACTTAAGGTGGATTACTTTAATATAAAACCATATTTTATTGATGATAAGTATTTGAACATTGGAGTAACTCAAGCTGAGATAAATGGAGTAACCTTAAAAATCTATAATCGGGAAAGAGTTATTTGTGATTGCTTTAAATATAAAAACAAAATGGATGTTGAAACCTTTAACAAAGCCATTAATGCTTATGTTGTAGATGATAAGAAAAATCTTGGTAATCTTTCTAAACATGCAAAAGAAATGCGTGTGTATAAAAAAGTCAGTGAGATTATAGGAGTGTTGATAAATGGCTGATAAAGCAGCATCAGTCCTTGCAAGGTTGCAAAATAAAGCAAAAGAGACAGGGCGAAGTTATCAGCTTTGCTTGCAACTCTTTTGCCAGGAGGAATTTTTAAGGCGTGTAGAAAAGTCTAAACACGCAGAAAATTTTATACTCAAAGGAGGGTTGTTTGTATATTCGCTTACCAGATTTGAAAGTAGAGCTACAGTGGATGTTGATTTTTTATTAAGAAATATACCGAATACACCAGAACAAATTGAAACAGTTATAAATGAAATATTTTTGTCCAATACAGGAAACGATTATATAAAATTTGAAATTAAGAAAATTGAAAAAATAGCTTTGACAAAGAAATATTCAAGTATTGGTGCAAATATTATTGCGACAATTAAAAACACCAGAACACCATTTGGAATTGATTTTGGCATCGGTGATGTCATTATACCGCAACAAGAAAAACGAACGATACCTACCCAGCTTGATGATTTCGAACCGCCTATAATAAGCACATATTCGCTTGAATCAACAATTGCAGAAAAGCTTGATGCAATACTTTCAATGATGGAATTCAGTAGCCGAATGAAAGATTACTATGATATTTATTATCTTTCAAATAAATTCAATTTTGACGGAAGTTTACTGCAAGAGGCAATCAGCGTGACTTTTAAAAATCGTGATCGAGCTTATACGACAGATGATTTTACCCAGGTTATGACCTTTGGTAACGATCAAGCTATGATTAAAAAATGGCAAGCATTTTTGAAAAAGCTAAAGGTTCAAACAATTGCCTTTGATGATGTGTTGAATTCAATGAATAAATTTCTAAGCGAAATATTTAAAACAATTATTGATAATACAGAGTTCAATAAGAGTTGGAGCGCTGTGAACTGTAAATGGGAATAAGAACAATTAAAATCATATAAAAAGGGTTCTATGGCTTAGTTCTCCGCCATTTAGTAATGACCAATTTTGAACGGTTCATCATTACTGAAACAAATAAAGAAGTTGCTTAAGGAAAACCTTATGCAACTTCTTTTCCTTTTGCCAAAAGCTCTCCAAGGTTGCCAACAAACTTATAGTTAATCGTAACATCCTGCACATTCTTTCCATCAACCTTATAAAATTTTGAAACTATAATTGTGTCAATCAGTTCTCTCGCCATATAGCGATCCAGTTTCTCTACTTTAAGATATTTAGAAATATTATTTACCCAGCGTTTAACATTATCTTCTTGACCTGCTTCTACTTTTGCTTGCTCACGAAGAACAGGTATTTTCTCTTCTAATTCTTTTAAATCTTTTTCATAATCAGAAAGCAGACTGTAAAAAAATGTTTCAGGCATTTTACCGGATAGTTTTTCTTTGTAGAGATTTTTTACGGTTGAATTGATTTCATCAACCTTATGTTCTGCTGCTACAAGTTGTCTTTCAGCTACATTGCTTTCAAGGGATACATTCTGCATTAAGTTGTCCCGCAATACGTCTGCCATTTTCTCCATTTGCGACATCAGTAAAAATGCGAAGAACTATATGAGCAACATCTTCATCAATAATTAGTTGGTGTTTATTCGTTGGAGATTTTTTGTATCCATAAGCTGCTCTGCTTCCCATAAACATTCCTTTGGCAGCATTAGCCTTTTTGACCTGTCGCACTTTTCTTGATATATCTCTTGGATAATACTCATTTATAACATTATGGAAAGCTGCAAAATGCCATAATGCTAATCCGAGGGTTGTTTGCTATGCTTAATTTTATCTCCAACTATCACCCTCGGCATCTTTTGCCTGCATTTTTGCTATTGCCTGTCAAGGGTTTGATTGCGTTCGCTTTCTCATAGTTCATTTGACACTACCTATTAAATAACTCTGTTAATTTATTTTGCCAATTTATCATTTTTACCAATCCAAATCTTTTGAGCATTATCATACTTCCAATAATCACCAGAAATATTCAGCTTGTTCTTAGCCCAATTTGGTATCATTTCAAGTGTTTCATCCCAAGTTTTTATTCCGCTAAGTGCATCAAAAACTTGAACATTTTGTCCACCAACTGCACAAGCAATATTTATTGTTTCTTCAATTGACTTACCATTAAAGTATGCCGATAAGAAACCTGCTATACTACTATCACCAGAGCCTGTTGCCGCCGCAACATTTGGAACATAAAAGCTCTCTTGAATTAGCTCTCTATTAGACCAATTATTCAAATCGGCTGGCTTTGCAAAACCTATTTTACTTAAAGTTTCCTTATTAGATGTTCTAATATAATAGCCTTTAATTCCGCATTTTAATACGACAATCTTAGGTCCATAGCTAAGAAGCTGAGCTCCTACACTTTGAAGTTTATTCATATCAAGATTTTCTAATATATCGTGTCCCTTTGCACCTTGCTGTAAGTAGGCAAACTCTTCTCTTTGAATCATAAACATACTTTCTTCAATGCTTGGTAAATATATATCAATATATGGAAGTAAGTTCTTTAATACCTTTTCCCAATTAACCTTGCCAGATTCAGAGGAAGCATCTGGTAAAGACATATCAAGAGTTGTTGTAACACCTAATTCCTTAACCTTTTTGAATATCTTAACTAATTCTTCACAATCGTTAAAAAATATCCTACTCATTAATGGGGGATAACCAAAGTGAAATAATTTCGCCTCTTTAACAATGTCAAAATTAATGTCATCATAGCAAAATGTATTATTAGCACCTGGGTTATGTAAGAAAATTCTATCAAAACCGGGAGGAACTATAACTACTGTATAGGATGTTTTCTCTCCGTCAGCTATAACCATACCTTCTTCGGCATTTCTTTCCTTTAATAACTTTATAACGCCTTCTCCAAAATAATCCTTTCCTATTTTACCCATAAGTTTTGTATTAATGCCTAAAATAGAAAGTGCTATCCCTGTATTTGAAACTGGCCCACCAGTAGATACTTTTACACTGTCCATATTAATAAGCTTTCCGGGTACAAATATATCTTTCATTTCAGTTTTATCCATTTTCCTAAATGCAGGTATTACATCAAAGCAAATATGCCCCGCTACGACTACTTGTAAATCTTCTTTGCTAATCATTTTTTTGCTCCTCTTTATTTATTTTTTTAATTTGTTTGATTAATATAAGAAAGACCTAAAATATGTTTTTTTACTGTTATTAAATCACTAATTGATATTGCACCTCTTTTATAAATATCCCCAGCAGTTAAATAAGCTCCTTGTAGCATACTTAATTTTAATAAATGATGTTTAATTAATACTAAATCTGCAATATCTATTTCACCTTCACCATTCACATCACCATAAATTATTATTGTATAGGTGCTTACAACAGTAGTTTCTCCAAAAATCTGCATTGTCATACCAGTGCCAACTACTGTCTGGTCATCGGTTAATTCAAAATTATTATTGTTAAATATTTTAATTGTTTCGCCTGGAAGAGTATTAATATTATTTTTTAAATCTTTTATCTTAGTATTTAGAGCTACTCCTGTAAGTATTCCATCAAAATAATTATAGGATATATTATATATAGTAAAGTTCACAGTGGACGAGTTCCCTGCTAAATCAGTTACAATCAACACATAATCACCATTTGCACTTATAGTAGCATCATTATTGCATAAAACCCCATTTAACAATGCTGAACCTTCATTAAAACTAATGGTTGCAGTTTTATAACTTTCACCATTTGTTACTCCGCTTATGATTGGTGATGTTTTATCTATATTAGTAATTATAACTGTCGTTGTCGTGGATTGCGAACCACTTGTCGCAATAAAATCAAAACTGCCATTTTGGGTAAAGGTATGGCTCGATGTATTGAGCGTTCCAAAATCGGTTGTTGCTGTTACTATTATATCTTGATTAGTCGGAGAAGTATTATATGCCCCTAATGTAATTGTAGGCAACCCCATATATAGGCTAAAATCATCTAAATATAAATTAGATAGCGACGAAGTTGTATTCTCATAAAGAATGGCTTCAGTTAAGGTTCCACTCCAAGTTATATTGGCACCTCCGCCAATTAATGTCCAATTCGTGCTATTTAAAGGTGAGGTTGGGAACGAAATGTAATGCTGCCCCTCTCCATCTGTAATTCTAATTGTTGGCGAGGCTCCTGCATCACTACCAGACGATAGCATTGCCATAGCTGTTAATGAATATCCTCCTTGACCATAAGTATTAAGAATAGATGTAATATCTCTTGTTGCACTATACCATACACTTGTTCTTCCCGAGACTACGCACCCATAAGAACCCGTGTTTTTTTGAGATGATGTTTGTGCTACCGTTCCACCAAATGCATTGCTCCAAGGTGAGATTCCACTTTCAAAGCCGGCGTTATTAATTAGTTCGCTTCGGACATTTGATATTTCATAAAGAGTAACTCCGTGATGCGCTATGCTTAGCGACCTACTAAGACTATTATTTGTAACTGGATAATCTACCGAAGTATTCGTTAAAGTTAACATACCTTGATATCTTACTTTATTGACTCTAAAATAATTTTGGTCCGCCACATTAGCCAAGCTTCCCCATAAGCAAAGGTCATACTTAGATACAGAACTAATCCTCGGAGCTGTGCTTCCTCTCTCAGTCCACCAAGTTTTCCACCAGCTTCCATTATCTTCGTTCAATGTATATTGTTTTACAGTAACAGTAGAACCAGTAACGGGTGCAATATTATTAAAATTAACGGTTAAATCCTCAGCAGTTGTGGCTGTATAGCTTTTATTATGATTATACACTAATACATACATTTTTTGGTTAACACTATCGTATGAAGATACAGCATTAACATCGTCATTTCCAGTTGCAGGTGTCCCACTTTTTGTTACAGCTGCTCTTTTGCCATCCTTCATTTTTTCAATTAATTTAAGTGTATTAATGAATGGTGCATCAATTTCTCCTTCGTAATCATTGTTTATTCCGTGAATTGGATTTGATAACCAATCAATATTATTATCCAAAGCATTTTTAAGAACCTTTGCTGTATATGAATTTTGAATTACGCTACCAAATACTCTTGACCACATATCTGTGGAACCTGATTCCACTGCCCCAGCAAACCAACACTCTCCAACTCCATATCTAAGATTGTTTAGTCCATATGAAACAGCTTTATTTTTCATATAGTTATAATCAGTGGTTACTTGATTTGCGGTTGCATTAGTTGGCTGTTCGTAACTTGAAAACAAAACAAAATTGAGCTGCGAACCAACTGTTCCTGTATAATAGTTGGTTTCATTTTTTACGTGATTATAAAATTGCGAAGTGTCCCAACAGCGTGAGCTAGTTACTGCAACAAAATGAATACCGACATTTAAGTTACTGCTTCCTATTACACTTTGAAGAGCTGCAACAGTATAATCATACACCTTACAAAAAGCATTTTTTGAAGATGTTAACGTTCCATCATTTGCCATAAACCAACCAATATTATTTCCTTCAGTAAATACGCACCAATTCCAACTCTGAATAGTAGCTAAAGAATATCTGCTTGCACATGCGTTAATAAAATTATACATATAGTTATAGTATGCAGTATAATTAACATCGTCTGGTGGTTTAACATTATAACCAAATTCTCCATTATCAGGAGTTGAGCTAAATGCCTTTGGAACATTGCCAAGCTTAATCAAAGGTTTTGCACCTTGCTTAATAACATTATCAAGAAGACTAAATACACGAGTATAATTAGCAGCTGAATTCTTATTATTATTATCTACTAATAAATCACTTATGTCATTTCCACCAGTTGTAGATAAAAGCTGAATTTCTTTTACCCAAGGATATTTACTTGAATAATTATTTGTGGCTTTATCAATATATGTATAATATCCGTTTGAATAAAATGGACCGACATATGGACCAAATTGCCACTCTGTAGAAAATGGATTTCCCATCGCAGACGATTGCAAACTTGAAAAATCTACATTCAAAACCGTAGTGCCAGCCGCTAAAACTATATTTTTTTGCGAAATCAGGAAACAACTACTTCCTGTTATAATAATTAAAATTAAACTTGTAACAAGTTTTATTTTACCGCTATTCACCTTCAACATCTTAATTACCCCCTCTATTACTATAACATTCTACTCTTGTTTTCGGTTAATGCTTTGAAAAAAATTTCATCATATTCAATGTGCCATACACCGCTATCCTTTAAAAAATTCTTTGATAAGATTTTATTCGTAACGCCTTTTACTATTTTATAAAATTAGTCTTTTTATTTTAAAATAGTTTTTAAGTATTAAATAAAACTTATTAAATTAGCATAGACAAATGAGCAACACCGAGAGATAATTTCGGTGTCGCCCACTAAATACTATTAATTAAAAACTTAAATTTTTATTTTTTTAGCCTTGGCTAATATCAGCAATTCCTACTAATTGTTTCTTTAAAGCAATTAGATTAGAAACTGAAACACTTAATTTCTTGTAGATGTCTGCAGCAAATAACTCAGTTGCACTTAGTGTTTGTATGCCTAATAAATGCGACTTTACAGAAGCTAAATCTCCAATAGCTATTACGCCATCACCATCAACATCACCATAGAACAAAACTTTATAGGAATGAGTATAGTTTGTTACATCAAAACCAGTTGCAGTAGTATAATAAGACATAATTGTTGAAACATCAACAGCATCTGTTTTTGTAATTTCTACAGTTGTTTCAAAAGTTACATCAGTTGTTGCATAATCAGCCTCTTCAATAACAACACCTAAAGCATCTTTAACAACTGCTGTATATCCAGTAGTTAATGCAAGTCCATTTACTAAGTCTTCAACGGTTGAACCAATAGCAACATTTGTAATTCTATTTACACCATTAACATTTGTAATTTTGTAATTATCAAACAATATAGTTGCAGCTGGTAAAATTTTAGCATCAAATATTGTTGGTAGAGAATTTACAGTATCATTACCTACAGCTGCTATTGAAACATAGCACTTATCTGTTGTAAGATTTGCAACATCAGTTTCGTTTGCAGCCTTATCAATATTCAAACTATATATTGATGAAATATAACCATCATTAATAGATAATAACTGTTGATTGTAACTATATCTCATAGATATTTCTTTATTTATGAAAGTTAAACCAGCAGCAATAGGAAAAGTTGCACATCCATCTAAAATATTACAAACTCCAACATCATGAGTACCAAATAAACCTTGAAATTCTGCACCAAAATCAAGTGTGCTAATATCATCTAATTTCATACAATATAATGTAAATGTGGTAGTTGAACCATAAGGAGCCATATATAAAAATGCTCCGGGAACGGCTGCTTTTTTTGTTCCGTCCTCATTAAGTGGATTTTCTTTTGAAATTATAAGACCTAAAAAACCATCAGAGTCTGGAAACTGCGAAGCATTAAAAGTTGCACGAATATTGTTAGAATCGCACTCAACTGCTCCCCAAACTTGAGCCCCTACACTTGCAGGAAGAACAAATCTCATATCTTCAGAACCATCTACATTGGTAGGAATATTAGGTAAACTGCCAAGCAAACTTTTATAGCTATTAACATCGGTTGCGTATTTAACTTTGTTTGTATTGCCAGCAAAAATGCCAGTTGGACTATTAATATAATCAGTATTATAATATATATCGCTAATTGTAGTATTACCTGCACCTGCTACATTATCTAAACCAGCAGCAGTTATAGTAATATCGCTTGGGAAATTCATTAACATATCAATTTTTCCATTGTCATCCGGGTCCATTATAATTCCATTAGCACTATTACCATGAGATTGATCGGTACAATAAGTAATATCGGTAACAGGAACAGTTGTAACTGGAAGTACATTCCAATGAACTGAATTAATTGTAAGTCCATTAGCATAAAGCATCCAAGTATTTGGAGTGTTAGAAGTGTTTAATTTTAATTCAAGTACTAATTTGCCACCATTAGCATCAATACTTGCAGGAGATATAACAACATAATCACGAGTTTGTAGCCCAATCGATGGACCTTCATATCCAATTTCTGGAGCAGTAGGTTCTGCAATACCAACTCTTACTTTTGATGCATTAACCTTCCAGAATATAACCCTAAACATATCCTCGTTAGTTGCCTCTGTAATTGAAACACCTGCTCTACAAAAATTAACATAACCTTTGCCTGAGGCCCATGTAGCTGAATCAGGTAAATTTACTGTTACACTTGTAATTGTAACTTCGCCTTCGGCACTTGCTGTAAATGGAACAACTCCAACAAGAGAAATGATGAGTGCCAAACAAACCATAAGTGCAAGAACTCTTTTCATTTTTTTTCCTCCTAAATTTTTTTTAATTTTTATGTAAAATTGGAGCATTAATTAAAAAGCTACAATATTACCTTCTTTGAAATTGAAAATATACATTAAAAAAGTTAAGATTAATTACTAATATTTGTGTTAAATGAAAGTTTTTTGAAACTGTTTCGTAAGGATTAAAAAAAACAACTTAATATGAGCAAAATGTGATGTTATATAATCAAATTATAATAAATTTGTGAAACTGTTTCGTATTACAATATTATAATAACATAAAAAAATACTTGTGTCAATATTATTTTAAATAAATTTTAAAAATAATATAACATTTATTAAAAAAAATAATTAAATTAGATTAAATTTATTACATTTATACATAATATTAATGTAAACAGTTTCGCAAGGCAATTGATTAAGTATATTTTTTTAATAAATTTAACATTTCTCTGTCAAGTGCGTAATTATTATAATTTTCATATGTTACATCTAATCTATTAGAATTAACTATTCCAAATTCACCTTTAAAATTCCACAAAGCCCAAGGTGCATTTACCTCTTTAAAAGCCTTTAAATTTTCTTCTAAATATGCAAGTGTAACATTATGAGGAGTTTTATTGAAAACGCCAAATTCTCCTACCATATATGCTACATTTTTTTCATCTTTAAATTTTTGCCATTTATTAATAACATTTTTCATTATCCAATTTTTATCAATATATTCTGACGAATGAGGGTCTTTGAAAGGCCAAGTAGGTAGTTTCCATTTTGAAGTATCTTCCCAATATATCCAAGAAGCTCCATAATGAGTTAGCTCTAAAGGCTCATAATTATGAAGGCTTTGTGCAACATTTTCATCAAATAGCTCATTAACTGGGTTAGCTGCAACATTTGCTCCGTCAACAATAATAAATCTATTTGCATCTATTTCCCTTATTGCACAAATAATTCTTTTCATTAGTAATGAATAATCATAAGATGAAACACCCCATGGAGGTTCATTTAAAAGATTAAAGCTAAGTGCATTTGAAGGAATACCTTTATATCTTCGTGCAAACATTTGCCAATACCTTACAATTAAATCTTGTGCCTTTTTATCTTTAAACAAATTAAGATTATCAGTATTACCTTCAAACATATGCCCCGGAGCAGTGTGCAAATCAAGATTAATATGAATGTTATATTCCATACCATATTCAACTGCACGGTCAATATCTATAACCTGATGAGTAAGAATATTTCCATAGCTATTATAATTAAAAACAAAAGTTCTAAAATCCACAGCCACCCTTATAAAATTAAATCCTAATTCTTTAACTGTTTTAAAATCATCTTTTAAAAACTCTGTTGGATATTTATAATTAAATTTTTCAAGAAAGTTAAACCCTCTCCAATTAGGTAACTTTGATTTTGTTGGATAAGGCAATTTAACTGCAACATTAGTTATATATAAAGGAATAGTGTGCATTCCAATTTCCTCAGGAGATTTATATAAGCTTTCAGGTGGATATGTAATATTAGGAGTTGTATTATTAATGTTTAAATTATTTGAAGAAGTAGCACTATTTATTAATGCCTTGCTTGAATTTGAGCTAATACTTATATTATCCGTAGAATTTAAGCTAC
>CAZFQD010000070.1:0-11535 GCA_964520885.1 uncultured Oscillospiraceae bacterium
GCCCTGTAAAACTGCATTAATACTTTGCTTTGCGAGTTTTGCACATGGCTAAATAATATTACTATACGGAGGTGAAAATTGGTGAGAAAAGACAAAAAAAATAACAGTAAAAAAAAGAAAAAGAATAAGGAAACTAATTTACCAGATCCAGGGCAGACAGGAAACGATAACTACCCAAAGCACAATCCTCAAAACGCACGATAACATTCTAATGAGGAATGAGAAATTTGAAATGAAGAATTAATTTTGTTCCTAATTTTTAATTTCTCATTCCTCATTTCTCATTCTATTCTGTTGTCCTTAAACCCTAAACCCAAAACCTCACCGACATCAAACACAATAACAAATGCGTTTTTATCAAAAAAATGTACAATGTTTTTTAACTTGTATAATTCATATCTTCTAACTGCACATAAAAGAACTTGTCTTTGCTCGTTTGTATAAGTTCCTACACCATCTATCAAAGTTGCTGTTCTTGATAACTTATTTATTATTTCTTTAGATATTGACTTTGCATTTGTAGATATAATTAATACAGCTTTAGCCTTATCAACACCCGTTAAAACAGCATCAATTACTCTTGTAGATATAAATAATGCAATAATTGAGTAAAAGGCACTTGTTATATTTTTAAAAGTAATTGTGGCAATTGTAATAACAAGTACATCTATAATAAAAATGAATTCACCCAATGAAATGAATGGGAGTTTTCTTTTTAAAAGTCTTGCTAAAAGGTCGCTTCCACCAGTCATTATTCCTTTACTATATACAAGTCCAAAGCCTATTCCTCCAAATGCACCACCAAAAAGAGAGGCTATTAACTTATCGTTTGTATATGAAGGTAAAAAAACAAATATATCAACAAAAACTGAAAACAATACTGTAGCAATAATAGTTTTTAACAAAAATGTTTTGCCAAGCATTCTTTTAGAAAAGAAAAATAGTGGTATATTTAATAAAATAATCATTACTCCTACAGGAGCTTTTGTTAGATAATTAATTACAATAGAAAGTCCTGTGGCACCACCGGGAGCTATATGATTAGGAATAATAAAAATATTTGCTGATATTCCATAAATAGCACAGCCCAGAGTTATAACTAACAGCTCTGAAAGTTTTAAAAAAGGAAAATACTTTTTCAAAATAATCACTCCAATACAAGAGGAAAATAAGGGATAACAGGAAAATCTACTCTTTCCGTTATCCTTATACTTAATTATTTTGTTCAAATTTTCCTTTTTTATGCAAATGAAATTTCAAATAATTTATACATTCTTTCTTGCTCTCCAACAAGATATAAGTAACCAAATAATGCCTCTAAGCCTGTTGCTCTTTTATAATCGGTAACATCGGCACTTTTTGGGGCAGTGCTTTTTGCATTTCTTCCTCTTTTATATATTTTAAATTCCTCGTCAGTTAAATATGGTATTAGTTTCTCCACTCCATCGCTTTGGGCTTTAGCACAAACAAATTTTAATGCTTGCTTATGTAAGTCTTTAACAGTATTATTACCCACTAACAATAGTTTCTCTCTAACTAATAACTCTAACACCGCATCTCCTAAATATGCAAGTGTTAGAGAATTATACATTAATGCGTCTTCCTTTTTTAAAGGTTTAAATTTATTTGTTATAATATTCAACACCCTTTTTAGAAGTTAGATGTCAGAAAGGAAAAATGCAGAATATAGAATTGAACAAATTTCAAATTTCAACTTTCAACTTGATTAATATCCTTCTTTAATTGCTTTTTCAACAAATTTCAAATCCTCTAAGGTATTAACTCCAACAATTTCAGTTTGGTCATAAATTGGAAAAGCACCAACTTTTTTGCCCATAGATGCCAATAATTTTGGGGCATCAGTTAAATAATATTCGCCCTGAGAATTATTGTTTTTTAATAAGGACAAAACACTAAACAGACTTTTACAATCAAAAACATAAACTCCAACATTTAATTCTTTTATTGCTTTTTGCTCCTCATTACAGTCCTTTTGCTCAACAATATTAATAATCATTCCATCTGAGTTTTTTACTATTCTACCATATGGTAGATGATGCTCAGTAACACAAGTTAAAACTGTGCAAGTGTTACCTTTCTTTTTATGTTCAGCAAAAATATTTTCATAGGTTGCTTTTTTAATGATAGGCATATCCCCATAAAGCACTAAAACATCGCCTTCAAAATCCTTTAAGATATCTTTTGCCATTGCAACTGCGTGTCCTGTTCCCAATTGCTCCTCTTGAGTAACATATATGTAGTCATTTCCTATTTCTTTTATAACCTTTTCTTTCATATAGCCTACTACTAAAACTATATCTTTTGGCTCTAAAAAATCTAATTTTTCTAAAACATAACTTAAAAGTGTTTTTCCGTTTGCCTTTCTTAAAACCTTTGGTATATTATTCTGCTCCGACAATAACCGCTTGCCCTTCCCTGCTCCTAAAACTATTGACTTCATTAATTTTCCTCCATAAAATAATTGATAAATGACAATTTATTTTTCTTTATTAATTAGTTCTTTCAATGCTAAAACTGCTGTTTCAATTGCTTTCTTAGTATCTAAAACTTCCTTGTTATCAAGACCTGCTTTTTGCCTTTCCTGATTCCAAACGCAAAGCAAGACAGCACCAATTCGGACTTTTCTATAACTTGCCACACAAAAAAGAGCCGCACATTCCATTTCAGAAGCTAAAACTCCGAGTTTTTTAAGAGCTGTCCACTTGTTAATTAACTCATAAGAAACAGGCATATCTTCAGGACTATGCTGACCATAAAAAGAATCTTTGCTTTGTATTATACCTAAATTATATTTATATTTCAACTCTTTTGCACTATTTTTTAATGCCATAACAATATCTAAATCAGCAACAGCTGGAAATTCTATTGGAGCATATTGAACTGATGTCCCCTCTTGTCGGACTGTAGCCTTCGCAATTACCAAATCCCCTACATTAACATCTATATCAATTCCCCCGCAAGTGCCAATTCTAATAAAAGTATCTGCTCCTAAATTTACAGCCTCTTCTAAGCAAATAGCCGCAGAAGGACCACCTATACCGGTTGACATAACACTAACCTTTTCACCAAGCAAAGAACCTGTATAGGTTGTAAATTCTCTATTATCTGCAATTAATTTAGCATTGTCTAAATATTTTGCAATATCCACACATCTTTTAGGGTCGCCCGTTAATAAAACGAACTTTCCAATATCACCAATTTTACAATCAATATGATATTGTTTTTCTCTGTTCATAAACTCACTTCCTTTTAATTGTGCACTGTCCATTTATTTGAGATTGCCACGCTTCGCTCGCAATGACAATTAGTTATTATTCTTTAATTGTGAATTAATTTGAGATTGCCACGTTTCGCTCGCAATGACAATTTAATTGTCAATTGAGTTTAAAAACTCCCTCACACTATTTACCGCATTCGCCCCATCCCCTGTGGCAGTTACAATTTGGCGAACCTTTTTGTTTATTACATCCCCTGCCGCAAAAACACCCATAATATTTGTTTGTAAATCAGTATTGGTAATAATATAACCGTCCTCAGTTAAATCAATTACATTCTTTATTAATTCAGTTTGTGGAATTATACCAACTGCAACAAATAAACCATTTACATTTATTAATATTTTTTCATTAGTTTTTACATTAGAAAGTTCCATACTTTCCAAATTAACATTTCCATCTAATTTATTAACTATAAAGTTATATAAAATCTCAATTTTAGGATTTTTCATACACAAATCCTGCAAATGCTTTTCTCCTCTAAATTCATCTCTTCTATGCACTAAATAAACTTTTTCACATATATTTGAAAGGTAGTCGGCATCTTCAAGTGCAGTATTTCCTCCGCCAACCACTGCAACCGTTTCCCCTTTAAAAAACGAACCATCACAAACAGCACAATATGATACTCCCAAACCTGTAAATTTAGCCTCATTTTCACAGGTTAATAATTTTCTTTTTGTTCCTGTAGCAATTATTACACTCTTTGCCTCGTATTTTGAATTAGAAGTTTCAATAGTTTTTATATTGCTATTTAGAGATAGTTTTGTTATTTGCTCGGTTACAATTTTTGCTCCAACTTCTATTGCCTGCTCATCCATTCTAATAGCTAAATCATATCCACTTGTGTGTGGAACACCGGGATAATTATCAATTTTAGATATTAATCCCAATTGTCCACCAAAAAAAGCTTTTTCAATAACTAAAGTTTTAAGTCCTGCTCTTGCAGAATATATTGCGGCTGTAAGGCCAGCTGGGCCTGCTCCAATAATAATTATATCAAACATAAAAAAATCCTCACTTTTTTTAAAAAATCTATTGACAATATTTGGCATTTATACTATAATGTAGGAGATGTTTTACTCCCTTCATTAACCCCTAATTTTATTTCATTTGTTTGAAGCCGCCTAAAATTTTTAGGTGGCAATTTTTTTCAAAAGGTTAGAGGCATAAAAACCCCTAACCCAAAATTAATGAAAAATGAATAATGAATGATGAATAATTAAGGTTGAAATGCTACGCATTTCTAATTTATTTGACATTAATCAATTATTTAGTTCCTTTCTTGGAAAAGCCACCTCGCTTTGATTCAACGCTTCTTTTAAGGTCGGACATTTTTTCCTCACTGTCTTGCTTAAATCTGTTCATCAAATCTTCAAAGGAAACAGTTTTTTTAGGAGTCTCTTGAGCTTTTCTAATTGAAAGGCTTATTCGCCCCTTATCGTCAATCCCAATGATTTTAACTTTAACAGGCTGTCCCTCTACAACATGTTCGTTAATATCCTTTACATAATCGGAAGAAACCTCAGAAATATGAACCATGCCAGATTTACCCTCTGGCAATGAAATAAATACCCCGAACTTTGTAATTCCAGTTACTTTACCCTCAAAAACTTGGTCAACCTCTAAAGACATATTATAACACAATCCTCCTTAATAAAACTAAAAAATTAAGATTTACTGAATAAATCGCAAAGCGAGTTATTCAGTAAAATCTAATTACCCGAAATATCTATATACACTTGTTCATTAGATGCTCCAAAGCCTAACTTTTCTCTTGCATATTTTTCAATAATTTCTTTATCATTAGCACCTAATATACCATTGATTTCGATTATATCTTCTTTTTTGTCCTTAGTTTGCTCTGCAAAAATATCTATTTCCTTTTTCTTTTCATTTATTTGCATTAATCCCATCATTAAATTAATTACTAAAACGAGAACTATGCTGAATAAGCCTATCCGAATTATTGGATTTGCTCTTCTTTTTTTCGCCATAGTAATCAACTCCTTTGACTTTTTCACTCTTTAATTTTGAATTTCTTTTATTCTTATCTTTATTTTTTGAAAACATAGTATTAATATTCATTTTATACTGTTTTGCTTTAAAAATAAAGTGATTTGCAATATTTTTTTTAATAATTCGCATATTTTGTGCGTTTTTTTTATAAATAGGGTGTGCAAAATTGTAAATTACCTTTATTGGATAAAATATAACCTTAATTACTGCACAAAAAAACTTATCTAAAATCTTAATTACTGTTTTTGCACTTTTAATTACCAAAATACCAATTGTAAAATAATATACTGTTGCTCCCAAAAATGTACCTAATAACAAAAATAATCTTATCTGCCCATTGTTAATATTGAAAATGAATGAAAATGTAAGAACACTTGCTAAAATGAAAAATAATGAATCTTCTACAAAAACAGCACCCTTACTTGAAGGAAAAGCCACTCTTAATATTCTGAAAATATCATAAACAGCACCTAAAAACAATCCGAAACAAATAGAAAACAAAAACTCTTTCAACTGAAGTGCAACTGAAACCTCCATAACTCCTCCACAAACTACTTAAATAGTTTAGAGAGAAACCCGCTATTTTTTTTAGTGTCCTCATCAGAATAATTAATACTAACTATATCACCTTCAACATTAAGTTCGCCACTTTCAACGCTTAACTTATTAATATGAAGGTTATCTCCTTTTACAGTTAGAACTCCCATATCTGTAAAGAGTACTATTGAAGCCTCATCAAAACTATCAACTTCTTCAATTCCTGAAACTGAAAGGTTTTTGCGATTTTCCATAATAATATTATGTGCCTTTTTAAATTTATTTTCTTCTATCATAAATATCTCTCCCCTTAAACAATATATTAATATATATGCAAAGGGGTTATTATTTATTCTATAATGCAATATAAAGAGGACGCATCCCCTTTTAAAATATGCTCAACGGTTTGCAAAACCTCAATTTTAAAAGTTTTACCACCAAGAGTAATACCTAATATATCTCCAATTTTAACCTCGTATGAAGCCTTAACAACCTTTCCATTAACTGAAATTCTGCCTGTATCACAAGCTTCATTTGCAATAGTTCTTCTTTTAATTATTCTTGAAACCTTTAAATATTTATCAATTCTCATTAAGCACCACATTAAAAATTATTAAATAATAATTAGATATTTTCATAAGGAACGAGGTCAAAACCCCCGTTCCTTATGACTATAATTAATTACTTACCAACTGCCTCTTTAAAAGCCTTACCAGCCTTGAAAACTGGAACTTTTGAAGCAGGAATATTAATAACTTCCTTAGTTCTTGGATTTCTGCCTTTTCTTGCTCCTCTTGCTCTAACTTCAAATGCGCCAAAACCAACAAGCTGTACTTTATCCCCAGCTTTAAGTGCCATTTCAATGACATCAACTAATGAATTTACTGCTTTTTCGGAATCCTTCTTTGATAATCCTGCTCCTTCAGCAACCGCTGCAATTAACTCAGACTTATTCATTTTTTATCCTCCTATTTTTTTATATTTTAATCTTTTTTGGTTTCCCATTAAAGATTAAATAACTTTGTTTTATCCCAAAGAATATCCATTTCTTTTAAAGATAATTGTTCTAAATTTTTGCCTTGGTTTAATGCTAATTGCTCCATTTTGGAAAAACGATATGTAAATTTATCACAAGCAGAATATAAAGCCTGTTCACTATCACAATCAATAAACCGAGAAATGTTTACAACTGCAAAAAGCAAATCTCCCAATTCTTCCTTAATATGATATTTATCTCCTAAAACAATAGCCTCTTTAAGTTCTAAAAGTTCCTCATAGGCTTTATCAATGGCTCCGTCAACACTATCCCAATCAAAGCCAATTTTAGCCGCTTTTTTTTGGATTTTTTGACTTCTGATAAGTGACGGCAAGGATTTTGCAACACTTTGTAAAACTTGACTATGAGTTGAATGCCCTTTTTCATTTTTTTTGATTT
This sequence comes from uncultured Oscillospiraceae bacterium, assembly GCA_964520885.1. Classification (GTDB taxonomy): domain Bacteria; phylum Bacillota; class Clostridia; order Oscillospirales; family SIG519; genus CAZFQD01. The sequence continues at coordinate 7,288 of CAZFQD010000070.1, forward strand.
CGTCCCAATTTTTAAGTACTTGATTTGTTGTATTGGCAAGAACATCTGAAAATATATGTGGATGACGAAGAATTAACTTTTTACATATTCCATCACAAACTTCATCAATATTAAATTTGCCTTCATTACAAGAAATTTCGCAGTGGAAAACAACCTGCAAAAGAATATCCCCTAATTCTTCTTTTAAAAGCTCATCATTATCAGAATCAATGGCTTCAATAGCCTCATAGGTTTCCTCTATTAAATTATTTCTTATTGATTTATGCGTTTGCTCTTTATCCCAAGGGCAAAGGCAACGCAGAATTGACATTATCTTAACAAGGTCATCATAAGTATAATTGGATTTTCTTAGCAAAAAATCTACTTCTTTATTCATTTTATACTATCTATCCTTTATTTTCAAGTATTTTTGAAAAGTTTTTACGATTTTTTTAATAATTTCATCGTTTTTATCTACTAAACCACTCAAAAACAATAAAACTACATAGATTATAGCACCAATTGGCATTGCAATCAATAGGGAAACCTTAAAATTTATAAATTTTCCCAAATAATAATACGCAAAATAAGCAACCAAACAGCAACCCAAAGCACAAATAATCGGTTTTACAAATACTTCTATTATTTTTGGGTAAACATTCGTGTATTTATAAAGCCAATAAAAATTCAAAATAACAATTATTATATAGCAAATATTTGTGCTAATTGGTGCTCCCATCATTCTAACACTTGGAATACCAATTAAAATGTAATTTACAATTAATTTTACAGCCCCACCAATTAAAATGCTAAACACAGGAATAAAAGGCTTTCCAATGCTTAGAAAAATTGCATTAGTTATACAAGCTAAACAAAGAGGAATTACCGCTAATGAAAGCACTGTCAACAAAGGGACTGCTATTCCTACTCCTATTGGCCTTGAACTAAATAATAAATTTAATATGGGATATGCAAAAAAAGATATTCCAATAGCCATAGGAGTTGCTAAAATTGAAGTAACCTTATATGTGTAATTAATAGTATTGTTAATTCTTCTTTTGTTATTAATGGCAAAAGCGGCGGCAATTGCGGGTATTATTGAAGTGGAAATACCTAAGATTATTAGTGTCGGCATATTAAAAAAGGTTACTGCCATACTTGAATAACTTCCATAAAGTATATTTGCCTGCTGTGCACTAAGCCCGGATGCTACGAGCCTTTTCATTATTAGCACTAAATCCATAGCATTTGTCATATTTAAAGATAAAGCAGAAATCATAACAGGCAAAGCTAAAGCTAAAAATTCTTTTAATATTTCAGGCGATTTTCTTGAAGGCAAAGCCTTAATATAAGCAGGCAGAGCCGACTTTAACCTTTTAATTAAAAATACCAATAAAATATAAATCCCACTTGCAAAAGAGCCGATTGTTACCCCCGAAATTGCACCGGCTGAAACTATTGGTAAGGAATAGCCTTTTTTTAATAACAAATAAGGTATTAATAGACCAAAAAAGCATTTTGTAACCGCTTCAATTAAATTTGCAATTGCAGTCGGCACCATATTTGAATAGCCTTGAAAATAGCCTTTTATTGCGGCTGTGGCAGTAATAATAAGTATTGAAGGGGCTACTACTATAAAAGAATAATAAGAATAAGGATTATTAAGAAATCCCGACAAAAAGGATGCTCCACTTATCAAAAAAACGGTTAAAAAAAGGCTAACAAAAATATAAACAAAAATTGCTACCTTTAAAATTCGTCTGCTTTCGTTAAATCGTCCTAATGCATTGGCAGAGGCGACCATTTTAGAAATTGCAACAGGCAAGCCGGCAGTTGCAATAATAAAAATAATTATGTAAATAGTGTAGGCACTGTTTAAATACCCCATACCCTGCTCACCAATTAAATTGGTTAGGGGTATAATGTATAAAGCACTCAAAACCTTAACTAATACATTTGATATAGTTAAAATCAAAGCACCTCGGACAATCGTGCTTTTGTAATCAGTAGTAGGCAAATAAAACACAACCCTTAAATATTATATTTTAATATATAATATTTAAGCGGAAGGTGGATTATTCTATTATCTAAAATTGAAATACAATATATTTCACAAAACTTTTAAAATTTCTTCTGCAATTCTTTTAATTACAGGAACACAAACCGAATTTCCTATTTGTTTGTAAGCATCTTCAATCTTTATTGAACTTGGAAACTTAAATTCTTTTGGAAAACCTTGAAACTCTAAGCATTCTTTGATTGTTAGTTTTCTAATAGAATAATTATCCTTTACTACAGGAACTCTATTCTTTTTTATTCCCATAGTAGCTGTTAAAGTGGGACACAAATTGTTTTTTACTTTTCTTAATCCTTTTTCTGACATGCTATAAATACTGTTTTCATCTTTTACATTATTTAAAAGAAACGAATAAATTGAGTCCGTATTTTTATAATAATAAATTTCATGCTTTTTTTCTGTTCTATTAATAATATCTGATGTTTTTGTTGTCAATTCTATTGGTTCAGGGAACTTAAATGCATCACATTTATTCAAATCTTTAAAAGCTATAATGAAAATTCTGCTCCTAGGTTGAGGAATATTTCCAAAATTATCTGCCTGCATAACCTTATAACGAACTGAATAACCAAATTGTGCCAAAGTAGTATATATAACTAAAAATGTTTTTTCATCATCATGTTTAATCAAATTTTCTACATTTTCTAAAAAAATAATCTGTGGTCTAATATAATCAACAACTCTTGCAATTTCAAAAAATAAATTACCCCGACTATCTTTAAACCCTTTTTGCATTCCTGCAATTGAAAACGGTTGACAAGGAAAACCTGCGGTTAATATATCTACATTTGGTATAGTAGATATTTCAACTTTTCTGATATCTTTTTCAATTAAATAACCATTCCCAAAGTTTTTTCTATAAGTTTTACATACAGCAATATCAAAATCGTTTGCCCATACAATTTCAAACCCATTTTGTTTAAAACCTAAGCAAATGCCACCAATACCTGCGAACATACTCCCTACTTTTGGTCTGCTCATCTTTTCACCCTTTAAAATTTGAAAAAAATAAATTTAACATTTAATCTCAAACAATTTTTTCGCTATTGTTTGAATCACTTCTACATTAACAGCATTGCCAAACTGTTTATATGCTTGCATGCCATTCTTGTTAGGAATAAATGTGCTAGGAAAACTTTGCAATCTTGCTACCTCACTTATAGTAAGTCTTCTCTTATATTTGCCAATGATTGGCACCTGAACAATTGCTACTAAGGCAGGAAAAGTATTTGGTTTTTTTACTCTAATCCCCGAAGGTCTAAATTGAATTACCCCATCCCAAATTGAATTAATACTATCTCCAGCTTGCCACTCCATTTTTCTTTGAGTTGGTGTAAAATTCTCTAAATTATCATACTTTTCTAGCCATTGTTTAATAAAAAATTGATTATTATTAAATAGCAAAATATTCTTTTCAATGAATTCTTGTTTCCATTTTGGTAATTTCTTATCTATTTCACTGCACAAGAAATATTCTGCCCATATGGGAAATCCAATAATCTTTTCTTTGATTCCTTGATAAAACTCATCCCAAGCATTTAGTACTTTTTCCTCATGATTTGATATATAATACTTTTCTTCAACCTTGCCTTTAAAAACTATATCATATATACTATTTTCTTCTTTTGTTTTTAATTGTCCCAAATCAATATGCAAATCATTATTTTTATTAATGGAATCATTAATACCTAATATTACTACTCTTTCTCGCAGTTGGGGTATTCCCAATTGATGTGGACTAATTATTATTGGAACAGGCGTCAACCTAAATCCTAAATTTCTTAATTGCTTATATATTGTTTTCCAAGTATTGCCTTCATCGTGAGTAACTAAATTTCGCACATTTTCAAGAATAATATACTTTGTTTTATGATATTTTAATATTCTTTCTATTTCAAAAAATAATGTTCCTCTTGTATCGCTCATTCCTCTTTGATATCCAGCTTTTGAAAAGGCTTGACATGGAAATCCTGCACACAGTACATCGTGCTTAGGTATTTTTTTTTCGTCTACCTCACGAATATTGCAATCTGCATTAACACCATAGTTAGTATAATATGTTTCAATGCAATATTGGTCAATTTCAGATGCAAACACACATTCACCACCCAAATTTTCCATTGCTTGATGAAACCCACCAATTCCAGAAAACAAATCAACAAACTTAAATTTATTCTTTTCCATTTTTCCAC
>CAZFQD010000071.1:0-11247 GCA_964520885.1 uncultured Oscillospiraceae bacterium
CAAGAGTGTATTTATCTGGGTCAAAAGATACTTTTATACCAAATACCATAATGCCTGTTGTAACATTAACAAAATTATCCATTCTAATTGTTGCATAAATAATTCCACCCGGCAAAACATTAGGGGCTGTAAATGTAGTAGTAATATCAACATTAGTTCCCTCGCCATCTGTTGAACCCGCTAATGCACTAAATCCGCTAAGCATTGATATTAACATCAAAAGTGCAAGGAGAGTTGCTAAACCTTTTTTCATTATTTTCATATAATCTCTCCTAAACTTAAAGTTATAAATTATTATGGTAAGTAAATAGTAGTATCTTGATTAATTACTGCTCCACTAGCAAGACAAACAAAATTCCAAATTGCTCCGAAACCACCATTAGAAGGAACACCTTCCATATAGATATCTGCTGCTGCCGCTACTGAACCTGTAAGAGTAGACACACCGCACATATAATTCCAGAAAATTCCTCCATCAGTTGGTCCGCAATATCCATCACCATCAAGGTCTCCATATACAATTACTGTATAAGAATCAACCGCTATGTCTGAAACTTTAACTTCAATAATTGTTCCGCTTCCAATTACGGTTGTAGCATAATCGGCTTCATCAATTAAAGTATCATACATATTCGTAATAACTAATGTTACATTTGTGTTTAATGTTAATTGGTCAATTACATCTTGAACAGATGTTCCTTGTTCAATGTTGAAAAGATTTTTTGTAGTAAGTATAGGGTCAACAGCTCTTGTTTTTAATGTGCCAAAACTTGTAATTGGTTCCAAGCTTATGATGCTTACAGATGATGCACTACCATATACAACACTAATTTTATCAGATATTGAGGATGTTTCATCTGCAAAATCATCTCCAGTTGTTGTTCCTGCTGCTAATGTGAAATCATATGCGTCAAGTGTTGCATCTACATTAGCTGTAAAACTAACTGAGAATAAATTACCTGCTTCTAAAGGATTTGGTACAACATCTGGGAAATCATCCAAATAAACAACATACAATGTTCCTTCTACATCGTTTACTGATAATGTTCCATCTTTAGCTTGTAGAAGAGTTTCGCTATCTGCAACAAAAGTAAAATTAGATGAATCATAAGTTATTTTTGTTACAAAAGCTATAATTCCTCCGTCAATATTTGCAAAACCATCTGCCGAAGCTGTAATTGTAACATCGCTACCTTGAACTACTTCACTTACATCTGAAGTTATTCCAGCTAATAAGCCTTTGCTATTACCAAATTGGCTTACTGAAATAGCTAACGGACTACCATAAGTAACCGCAATCATATCACTTGGTGAGGAATCTGTATCAGCAAAGTCATCCCCTGTGTCAGTTCCAGCCAATAATGTAAAGTCATATGTGCCGGATGTTGCTTCTGCTTTAGCTTCAAAGTTTACAGAAAATAAATCGCCAGCTACTAAAGGATTTGGTACGTCTAATGGGTAATCATCCAAATAAACAACATACAATGTTCCTTCTACATCGTTTACTGATAATGTTCCTACTTTTTCCTGTTCAAGAATTTCGCTTTCTGCTACGTAGGTAAAAACGGACGAATCATAAGTTATTTTTGTAATAAAACCTATAATTCCGTCGCTAATGTTGGCAAAGTTACTTGCTGAAGCTGTAATTGTAACTTCGTCACCTTGGACAATTCCACTTACATCTGAACTAATATCTGCATCCAAACTCTTGTCAGCTGCAAAAACATTAATTCCACCAAATAATGTGCAAGCAAATGCCAAAGCTAAAACCATTGCTAAAATCTTTCTTGTGCTTTTTTTCATACATGTTTCTCCTTTAAATTTATTTCAAATTTCCTTTCTTTATATGAAGGAAATTTAATTTCTTTTCTTTCGTAACTTAAAAATAAATATAATGGTAGTTACCGCAAATGCCAAAAATATGATTACTAAAATAATAATTAAAGTCAATGATTTGTTTTTTTCACTAATTATATTATTTATAGTAGAATTGGATTTTTCTAATACATCATAATTAACAACTTTTTCTTTAATTTCATCAGGAAGTTTATTATATTCCTCAATTATCTCGTTAACTTCAGTTGCATTTTCTTCTGTTACTTTTTCCGGTAGCGCTTCAATGCTTTCAATAATATTTTTTATATCCTCTAAATTTGAAGTTGAAATTGAACTTGAGTTATTAGAAACAGAAGAAGAATTTGTGATATTTGAAGAAGTTGAAGAAGCTGTTGGAGAAGTTGTTCCTACAAAAAATATTGTTTTTTGATTTGGATAATTAACCGGAATACTATTTCCTTTTGGATACTGACCATCAACTACTACTTTATCTCCATATAAGTTGAATCTATATCCTCCTGTTTCAACACCATCCATAACCTTAAAGGTTACAATAAATATATCTCCTTCACTCGGTATTGGACTTTTAAAATCTTTATCCATATACAAAATTGCTAAAACATCTTCATTAAAATCTGTAGCTGTAAAATCATCCTTGCCTATTTGAATTTTACTTTCCTCAGTAACAGTTGTAGTTTTATATTCAAATATATTGCTATCATATCCTAATTTAATATTTAACCCATTAATACCATTTACAACATTTATCCAATTTGCAGTACCGATTTTTAATGTAATAATATTTTCATTATCAACAACATCTAATTGAGCCGTCATAGAAAAATCAGCTGATCTTGCTGAAGAGCCACTCACTGGCATTGTTGCATAATTTTTAGTAATTATCTTAATTGTTTGAATAGCATTTTGAGAAAAGATAGGTTTAACATCCATTTGTCCTTCAATAGGAGAATAATCACAATCTGCAAATGCTTTAACAACACCAGAACTAAGAGTGAATTTATAATCATTTGTGGTTATATTAGATTTTGCTGTATATTTAATTGTAATTGCTGCTTGAGATTTGGTAATGGGAGAGATGGGGTTTGCATTATCTAAATAAAAAACTGATATTTGATTTTCAGTTTTAGTTGTTGTGAGTTCATCTGAAGAAATTTCGCTTGATCTTGATAACACTTCACATGAAAAATTTGAACTATCATAATTTACAACAAACATTGCCGCCTGAATACCTATAACAACTCCGCTATAATTTTCTAACCCAATTGTTTGTGTAAAACTTTCACCTGGATTAATACTTGTTTTAGAAAAACTATTAGTAACATCTACAGTTTTCAAAGTGCTGGCAAAAACAGAAATATTAACAAGAAAAAGTGCAATAAATAAAACTGCTACACATAAATTAAAATTCTTTTTGTTTAACTTAATCAAAAATAATCCCCCATTTTCGCAATAATTATTATATAATAAACGAATAACAATGTCAATAGTAAATAATAAATAAATAAATTATTGTTTTGAAATATAATTAATAGTACTTTGTAGATTGTTTTTTGCATCATTGTTTTGGTCATCTATGATTTGCTTGCCTTGTTGCAATTCCTCAATTGCAGTATCTCTCATTTTAACTAAATCGCTAAGATTAACGGTTTGTTTTTTTATAATATTTGGCTCAACCACTTTAGTAGAATTAGTTATAACAAAAAAAGCAAATAGTGCGAAAGCTCCTGAAACAGCTAAAGGAACTAATCTTTTAAAATACATTTGCAAATTATAATTATTTTTCTGTTTCAAATTATTGGCTTTTGTTTTAGCCGGAAGTTCTTGTGAAATTTTATCCCAATAATTATTCTTTTGCGATTGAATTTCTCTTTTTAATTTTTTTTCAAATGAAGTATTCACAAACAACATCCTTTCTTATTCATTAAGTAATTTTTTAAGTTTTTTTAGAGCCTCGCTATATTTCCAAGTTACTGTTCCAAGTGGACTATTTAAAAATTCGCTAATTTCTTTAAATTTAAGGCCAACATCTAAATGTAATAAAACTATTTCTCTGCTACAGTCATCCAAAAAATTCATTGCGTCCTTTAACGATAATTTGCTAACAGTATTTGCTTCAAAGTTGCTAATATTATCTTTTAATAAATTACTATCATCATTGCCGTTTTTATCCATAAAATCTGTATAAATTATGTTTTTTTGCTTTCTCAACATATCAATAGCATTGTTTTTTGTTATACTCATTATCCAAGCCTTACAGTTTAAACCCTTTTTGAAAGTTTTAGTTTCATTAAACAATTTTAAAAATACTTCCTGAGAATTATCTTCTGCAAGGTGGTGGTCTTTTAAAATGGAGAGTGATAAATTATAAATTTGTTGCCCCAATATATCGTAAATATTTTTCAGAGCGTTTTTATCTCCATTTGCAACCAAGAGTAAATGCTTTTCAATTATGAAATTCATCATCTGCATTACCTCTTCACTAATTTATACGATTGAAATTGCTTTTTTTATGGTAATTATAATAAAAAAATTAATTCTTAATGTAAAATTTTTGAAAAATGTTCTATTCTAATCTTAATTGAAGGATATTTATCTATGGTTTTTGTTGTAAACATTCCTTGCTCAATATCTTTTGTAGAAGCCATTTCGTGACCTATTAAAGCATAGGTTGCTTTTGAAAGATGAATAAATTCATCCTTAGCAAGTGCCTGACAAATAAAAGATTGACGAGGAGAATTTATATCCTCACCGCTTATTTCAAAAAAATTATGTTTTTTACAAAGCAAAATTACCCTCTCTAACTGCTGTTTTGTATTTCTTGATGGCATATATGTTATTGCATTAAACCCTAACTTTTTCAAAATAGTAAAAAGTTCGTCTAAATATTCATCCTCAAATTTTTGAGTTTTTTTGTCCCCAGTAATAGAACTTTCTACATCTCCTAAATAAGCATAAGCCGAAATACCACCAATTTCCTTTGCAAATGCAATATAGTCTTCAACCTTAGGGCATTCTTCAAAAGCATCAACATATACCTTTTCAATCAAATCGCTTTTTAAAGCACCTAACAAATCATACTCATAAAATTGATTACTGCTATCCAATAAAAAGCCTTCAACCTTAACAGATAATTGTAAATAAAGTTCTTTTTTTAGAAAATTAACTAAATTCATACCCTTGCCAAAGGTTTGGCACAATTTTAATGAAATAGCATACATAATATGTCTTTCAGTAATGCTTCCGCCTTCAAAAATCAAAGATAAAGGAACAACATCTTTATCATAATCAATGTTTATTCTATGTTTATTAAAAAGTAAATTTATTTTATTTGTTATTTTAATATTTCTTATGTTTCTATATTCCCTATAAGGTGCTAAAAACTCATCACATTTTTTTATGTTTTGATGAGGAATACCATGTATTGCGACATAGGCAATTGAATTTTGGTCGGGATTATTTATTCTTTTTCCATATATACTTGTGCCATCCATTTTTACTCTGCATTCAAATCCACAAGTAATAGCCATATTTGCAATTTTGCCCGCCTCTATAAATTCCTCACAACCGCCTACTGAATCGTGGTCCATAATACCAGCAGTGCAAAGTCCTGCTTTTTTAGCATTATAAATAGCTGCAGTAGGAGAATAAGGCGAAAATGAATATTTTGTATGAATATGATTATTGACAAATTCAGTAGAAAGAAATTTTTCAATTTTGCCATTTTGTTGAAGTTTCATTAATTCATTAAGTGAATTTATTCTTATGATTTTGTCCTTATCATTTAGATTAGAAAGTAAAGTATTTATATTATCCAAAGCAATTATACTCCTCAATTATATTTGATAACTTAATATTTTTGTATATCTATCATATGCATCATCCCACGCCGACACATCCTTTGGCTCATAAATCTTTTCAGGGTATGAGTTTCTAATTGCAGTTCTTGCCTCATCAATATTTTTAAACTCACCGTTTGCTATTAACTGAATTGCAATATTACCAAGAGCAGTAGCCTCAATTGGACCCGCAATAACAGTTTTCTTAGTGGCATTGGCAGTATATTGACAAATAAGCTCATCTTTAACTCCACCACCAATTATTCTAATTACATCAACTTTACTTCCCTTTAAACTCTCCAACATTTCAAGTGCTTTTCTATATTCTAAAGCTAAACTTTCAGTTATGCACCTTGAAATATCTCCTTTTTCCATTGGAACTATTTGATTAGTCATTTTACAATACTCTCTAATTTTATTAGGCATATCTCCATGATAATTAAATTTATTATAATTAGGATTGATAAAACTAATCATTGATTTCGCTTTAATAGTTAACTCATCGATATCCTTAAAACTCAAATTATTTCCTTCTAAATTCCATTGTCTTCTTGATTCCTGCATAAGCCAAAGACCAATAATATTTTTTAAAAATCTAATTTTTCTCAAATACCCGCCTTCATTTGTAAAATTATTTTCAAAACTTTGCTTATTAATAATAGGCTTATCTAATTCTAAGCCCAATAAAGACCATGTTCCGCTACTTAAATATGCATAATTTTCTCCTTTTTTTGCAGGAATGGCAGCAACAGCACAAGCAGTATCATGCCCAGCAACTGCATATACATTAAAATTCTTTACTCCCAATTCATTTGCAATTTGTGGCAACAAAGTTCCAATTTTAGTTCCACTATCAACAACATTACCAAATAATCTTTTTGGAATATTTAAATTATTTATTATCTCATTTGACCAATTACCAGTATTGGCATTTAATAAAGAAGAAGTTGAAGATATTGAGTATTCGCATGCTTTATTTCCAGTTAAAAAGTAATTAAATAAATCTGGCATAAAAAGCATATCGTTTGCTTGTTCAAGCAGTTTCTCATTATTTAATACTAAACTATAAAGTTGAAAAACGGTGTTTAAATCCATAAACTGTATGCCAGTTTCATTGTAAATATCTTCCTTTGAAAGTTTTTCAAAAGCCTTTTCTTTAATGCCAATAGTCCTCTCATCTCTATAATGAACAGGGTTTTCTAATAATTTCCCATTAGAATTAAGCAAGCCAAAATCTACACCCCAAGTATCAATTCCCATACTAACAATGTCCTTATTACCTAAATTTACAGCTTTGCCTATTCCTAACTTAATATTATAAAAAAGCCTCAAAAAATCCCAATAAATAGTTCCTCCTAATTTTACAGGGTCATTAGAAAATCTATGTATATCTGTTGTGGAAATCTTTTGACCATCAAAACTTGCCAATAATGCTCTTCCACTTGAAGCACCAAAATCAAATGCCAAAACCTTTTTACTCATAAAATAAATCCCTCACTTTTTGATTCATACATACTCAATATTTATGATTTCTTTTTTGATATTGTTTCTTATTATCTTGTTTTTTTGCATCAGTAATAAGTATTTGTTTATGTTTATGGTTTTTTTATTATAACACTTTTTCTTTCATTTGTAAATCATAATATATAAAAATCTAAATAGAAAGAAATCAAATTTTGCGCTTGTCTTTACTTAAAATAATTGATATAATATTTACGGCTTAAGTTTTTTTAAACGATATTCTATTGAAAGGTTAACTTGATATGATTCTATATGTTTTAATTGTTATATTAATAGTGATTTTTGACCAATTAACTAAATATTGGGCAACCATTTATTTGAAGCCAATAGATACTATTGGTCTTATTAACAATGTATTTCATTTGACTTATGTTGAAAATAAAGGTGCGGCATTTAGTTTATTGCAAAATCAAAGGTGGCTTTTTATTAGTGTAACAATTATTATTATAATTGTTTTATCATATATGATAATAACAAAAAAAATTAAGGGATACCTTTCATTAATTTGTGCTTCATTTATTATTGGTGGTGGAATTGGCAATTTAATTGATAGGATATTTAATGGATTTGTTGTAGATTTTTTTGATTTTAGGCTTATAAATTTTGCCGTTTTTAATGTGGCTGACTCCTTTGTATTTATTGGCGGAGTAATTTGGGCTGTTTGGTATTTCTTTTTTTGCAAAAAAGAGCGAAAGGGAAATATAGATGAAACAAATTGAATTATCTGTTTGCAAAGCCGATATTGGTGAAAGATTAGATAAATTTTTGCTTAAAAATTTATCCGATTACACAAGAAATGCACTTCAAAAGTTAATTGGCGAGGGCAGTGTTTTGGTTAATGAAAAATCAGTTGCAAAAAGTCATAAACTAATCAATAATGATAAAATAACAATACATATAAAAGAGCCAAAATCATTAGAAATAAAAGAGGAAAACATTCCACTCCAAATTGTTTATGAAGATAATGATTTGTTGGTGGTAAATAAACCACAGGGTATGGTTGTTCACCCTGCTGTCGGTAACTATGAGGGGACTTTGGTAAATGCTCTTTTGGCACATTGTGGCAATAGTTTATCGGGAATTAACGGAGTTATACGCCCCGGTATTGTGCACCGAATTGATAAAAATACAAGTGGACTTATAATTGTGGCAAAAAACGATTTTTCTCATAATGCCCTTGCAAAGCAAATTAAAGAACATAACTTTAAAAGAATTTATGAAACAATAGTTATTGGCAATATGAAAAATAATGAAGGGATTATTAATGCCCCTATTGGACGCTCAACAAATGACAGAAAAAAGATGACGGTTACTGAAAAAAATTCAAAAAATGCAATAACTCATTACAAAGTAATTGAAGGATTTAAAGGTTATACTCATTTGCGGTGTCAATTAGAAACAGGCAGAACTCATCAAATAAGGGTGCATTTACGAAGCATTTCTCACAGTGTTTTAGGGGATAGTGTTTATGGGCAAAAAACCAATCCCTTTGGCTTAGATGGTCAGTGCTTGCACGCAAAGGTAATTGGCTTTATTCATCCGAGAACCAATGAATATTTAGAGTTTGAGAGTGAATTGCCGGAATATTTTAATAATGTGTTGACAAAACTACAAAATGAGTATAAATTTTAATAGATAACAAATATTAAGTTATAAAGGAGGATTTTTTGTGATTAATAAAGTTACACTGAAAAATTTCGAGATACTTAGAGATATACATTGGGAAAATTTAAGCAAAGTTAACTTAATAATTGGTGAAAACAGCAGTGGAAAGTCTTTTTTGTTAAAATCTTTATATAGTGCAAATAAGACAGTTGAAGAGTTTAAACGCGGAGATGATAATAGAAGTATAGGTGAAATTTTAGCTGAAAAATTATATTGGACTTTTCAAAATGATAAAATTGGAGATTTAGTTTCAAAAGGTGAAGATAAATTACATTTTGAATTTTCATTTGACAATAAAGGGTTTTCATATGGATTTGGAAAACAGGCTACTAAAAATATTCAATACTTAAATAATGCATTAGCTGAAAGAAAAAGCAATTCAATTTTTTTTCCTTCAAAAGAAGTCTTATCACTTTATCATATTGTTATTAAATCAAGAGAACAGGATAAGATGTTCGGATTTGATGATACCTATTTTGACCTTGTTAAGGCACTTCAAATAATGCCAAAAGGCGGGAGAAATTATGAGGTGTTTGCCAATTCAAGGAAATCTTTAGAGAAAATTTTAGGTGGTCGTATTGAATATGATGAAACATCAAAAAAATGGCAGTTTAAAAATGATAAAAATCAAAAATTCGCTATAGGGGTAACATTTGAAGGAATTAAGAAAATTGCTATTTTAGACCAACTTTTATCCAATCGCTATCTTGATACTAGTTCAATAATTTTTATTGATGAGCCAGAATCGGCTTTACATCCTTCTGCAATATGTCAGCTTTTAGATATAATTAGTGCTTTAGCTGAAACAGGAATACAGTTTTTTATTGCAAGTCATTCATATTTTGTTATTAAAAAGCTATTTCTGATAGCTACCGAAAAGAAAATTTCAATACCAATAATATCTTTGAGTAGAGATGAAAAAGCAGCTGCCGAATATAATGATTTAAAGAATGGTCTCCCAAACAATTCAATAATTGATGAATCAATAAGACTTTACGAAGAAGAAGTTGAGGAGGCTTTAAAATAATGGGTGTTCCTATTCAAGAATCAGGAATGACCTTTGTGCAATTTCCAAAAGGTCATTGCTTACATATAGAAAAAAACAAAATATATATAAAAAATCAAGAGGAGGAAAATATAAATGACAAACAGGGAGAATGTTAACGCAGTTTTACACTATGAAAAATACGAAAGAATGCCAATAGTATCCTTTGGTTATTGGGACGAAACACTACAAAAGTGGGCAAATGAAGGGCATATTTCAACCGAACAATCAAAAGATTATGCAAGATTTGGGGACAATTCTAAGGCTGATATGGAGATAATGAAAAAGTTAGGGTTTGATTTTAATTGGAATTCTTGCTTTGCATCAGCAACAGATTTGCTCCCTGCTTTTGAAAATGAAATTATTGAGACAAGAGAAGATGGATGTCAAATAATTAGAGATGGAAGTGGCTTAATAGTTTTAATAAAGCCAGGTGTTGTGTCTATTCCTTCTGAAATCGGAACCTCCTTAACCGACAGAAAAGCCTGGGAGGATTTATATTTACCAAGGTTGCAATTTTCTAAGGATAGAATATGGTTTGATGGGCTAAAAGATTTAAAAGAACCATCAAATAGAGAACTGCCAATAGGACTTCATTGTGGATCATTAATGGGCAGAATTCGTGATTTGTTAGGTGTTGAGCATTTAAGCTACCTTTATGCTGATGATGAGGATTTATATAAGGAAGTTATTGATACCATAGGCAATTTATCCTACGAGGTTATTAAAACAGTTCTTGAGACAGGTGCTAAATTTGATTATGCTCATTATTGGGAGGATATTTGTTTTAAAAACGGACCACTGGTAGCTCCAAGCGTTTTTGATGAATTGGTTGGTCCACATTATAAGAGAAACAGCGAACTTCTAAATAGTTATGGGATTGATATAATATCAATAGATTGTGATGGATGGATTGATAGTCTTATTCCAACATGGCTTGAAAATGGTGTAAACACTATGTTCCCCATTGAGGTAGGCACTTGGAATGCAAGCCTAACCCCTTGGAGAGAAAAATACGGAAAGGAACTTCGTGGCGTTGGTGGAATGAATAAAACAGTATTTGCAAGGGATTACAAGGCTGTTGATGAAGAAATAGAACGCTTAAAGCCAATTATTGAATTAGGTGGATATATTCCTTGCCCGGACCACAGAATAGCTCCGGATGCAATTTGGGAAAATGTGCAATATTACTGTGAGAAATTAAATAGTTTAACAAATTAATTTTATTATATCGAAGCCGATGTAATACTAATTAGTTTTTAAAAACCGGTAAGTTGTAAAATAAAATGACCAAGAAATAAAAAAATATGTCCCAGAGTGAAA
>CAZFQD010000072.1:0-11196 GCA_964520885.1 uncultured Oscillospiraceae bacterium
TTATCTGCTTAAAAATTTTTAAAAAATGCTTGACTTTTAATAGTTAGTCACCTCTGTTATAATTTTAAGTGTAATTTTAATTATTTTATATACATTGTTTTTGCAAGATAATATACCTTGCAATATTATTATTTTTGGTTTATAATTATTTTGAGGTGATTTTAATGGACTTATACAAAGAATTATTAATTAACATTTTAAAGGAAGATGAAATTGAGGTTAGATTTAAAAGATTTAGCTTTAACATTGAAAAATTTACGCAAAATGAGTGCTACATACTTTTAGACAAAATAAGAGCCGTCATCCAAGATGACAGCCTTACAGATTTTGATTGTGTTGAAAAAATTGTGTGTTTATTTGAAAATTCAGGTATTAGTGCAGGCAATAGGCACGATTTTGGATAAATTACCATTGAATAACCGCAAAGGACACAAAGAGAATTGAAAAATAATGTTAACTGTCACTCGTAACAATATATTGTCCACTTAAACTATCATAATTGCAAATCATTTCAACCAAAATTATTCACTTTCAACTGGACGGGCGAGTAGACCTTGCCCCTATAATTGCAATTATACATTTAATTGCCATTTATCATTTGTCATTTGCTTAAAGCCCTCTACTTTTCCCTAAGAATAAAACTGCTACCGTTCCCGGTCCTGCGTGGGAGGCTAATACTGGACCTATTAGATTTATTATTATATCCTTAACTTTAAATCGTTCTCTTATAATGTGTTCAATATATTTTGCATCTTCAATGCAGTCCCCATGGCTAATAAACACTGTTTGCTCCGCAATATTTACTGCATATTTTGCTATCTTTTCAATTAAAGCATCTAAGGCTTGTTTTCTACCTCTAATTTTTTCTCTTGCTACCAATTTTCCGTTTTCATCAACATTTAATATTGGCTTAATGCTCATTAGTGTTCCTAAAACAGCAGAGGCACGGGATACTCTTCCTCCTCTGAACAAGTGATTTAAATCGTCAACTGTAAACCAATGGCATATTTTTTGTTTTGTGTTCTCTAAATAATTTACTAAATCTTCTAAATCTATTCCCTCTTTGATTTTTTGGACAGCCAAATGCACCAACAACCCCTCGCCCAAGGAAGCACAAAGGCTATCAATACAAACAATTTTTCTTAAAGGATATTTTTTCATAAGTTCTAAGGATGATATTTTAGAAGAATTAAAACTACCACTAAGCCCTGATGAAAAGCCAATATATAAAATATCCAATTCCTTTTCTAAAAAAGGAGTGAAAAATTCATTAAAGTCTCCAACATTAATTTGAGCAGTTGAAGGCATTTCTCCGTCTCTCATTCGTTTGTAAAAGCCTTTAATATCGTTAGTTTCTCCCAAATCGTCCTTTGTGCTTACATCGTTGAAAATAAAGGATAGCGAAATAAAGGGGATATTATTCACCTTAACATAAGATAATGGTAAATCGGAGGATGAATCGGTTACTAAGACAAATTTGTTATCACTTTTCATAGTTTTTCAGCTCCTTAATTATTTTTCAAACCTTTTTCCATTTAACTCCCTGAGAAGTATCTTCCAAAACAATTCCCTTTGCTTTTAATTCGTCTCTAATGCTATCAGCTAATACAAAATTTTTATCTTTTCTTGCCTTTTGTCTTTGTTCAATTAACTGTTCAACTTGCTCTTCAAGGCTATCATTACCTGTATTGGACAAAAGACCTAAAACTGATGCCAATTCTAAAAACAAGCCTTTAAATTCTAACAACAATGCTTTTGATATGCTATTTGAATTTGTTAAATAAACATTAATTGCTTTCGCTAAATCAAAAAGCACTGAAACTGCATCGGCTGTGTTTAAATCGTCATCCATTGCCTCTTTAAATCTTTTCTTATTTGATAAAAATGTTTCCAAAGTTTCTGCTTCAAATTCACTTAATTTTTCGTCCTTAGCGGTTTTTAATAAAAAATCTATATTATTTTTGCAATTATATAATCTTTCAAGCCCTGCTTTGGATTGCTCTAATATATCGGGAGAATAATTTATAGGACTTCTGTAATGAGCAGACAGCATAAAAAAGCGAATTACCTCATAGTCATAAAGTGTTATTACATCACGAACCGTAAAGAAGTTGTTTTTTGATTTGGACATTTTTTGATTATCAACATTAATAAAGCCATTGTGCATCCAATACCTTGCAAACTCGCAGCCATTAGCCGCCTCTGACTGAGCAATTTCATTTTCATGATGAGGAAAAATTAAATCTATTCCGCCACAATGAATATCAATAGTTTTGCCTAAATATTTATTAGCCATTACTGAACATTCAATATGCCAACCCGGTCTGCCATTACCCCAAGGGGAATGCCAAAAAGGTTCATTTTCCTTTGCTTTTTTCCACAAAGCAAAGTCGGTTGGGTTTTCTTTTATTTCATTTACATTAACTCTTGAACCTGCCTCTAAATCGTCCAAAGGCTGATGTGATAACTTGCCATACTCTTTAAATTTTAAAGCACTAAAATAAACATCTGAATTGCTTTCATAGGCATAGCCTTTATCAATTAAAGTGCAAATCATTTCAATTATGCCATCAATGTTTTCAGTTGCCTTTGGGTGAAAATCCGCTTGCAAAACCCCTAAACCCTTTGCATCCACAAAATACTCTTTAATAAATTTATCGGCTAACAAAGAAACTGAAATTTTCTCCTCGCCTGCTCTTTTAATAATTTTATCGTCAATATCGGTAAAATTTTGCACAAAGGTAACCTTATAGCCTAAATATTTTAGGTATCTTCTCAATGTATCAAAAATTATTAAAGGCCTTGCATTACCTATGTGAAAATAATTGTAAACCGTAGGTCCGCAAGCATAAATTTTAATTTCGTTTTCGTTTAAAGGAATTAATTGTTCTTTTTGTCTTGTTAATGTGTTGTAGATAACCATAAACTTTTTGCTTCTCCTTAATTTTTCTTATCTTTTAACTCTTTTTCCAACATATCAAGCCTATGCTGTAATTTGCAAAGTTCTTGGGCTACTGGGTCTGTAAAGTGAATTTGGTCTAAATCTTGTGCCTTTACAATCTTTACTCCATCTTTAATTACTATTCTTGCAGGAACGCCAACAGCGGTGCTATTTGGTGGCACCTCATCTAAAACGACGGCATTTGAGGCAACTTTTGAATTATCCCCAACCGTAAAAGGACCTAAAATTTTAGCTCCTGAGCCTATCATAACATTATTGCCTATTGTTGGGTGGCGTTTTCCTTGTTGCTTGCCTGTTCCCCCTAATGTAACGCCTTGATAAATTGTGCAGTTATCGCCTATCTCTGCCGTTTCTCCAATAACTACACCCATTCCATGGTCAATAAAAAACCCTGTGCCTATTTTAGCGCCGGGATGAATTTCAATTCCTGTTTTTCTCCTTGAGCGTTGAGATATTGCTCTTGCAATATAAAATAAGCGTTTATTAAAAAACCAATGTGCAATTCTATAACTGATTAACGCTCTTACTCCGGAATAAAGCATTAAAACTTCAAAAGAAGTTCTAGCCGCTGGGTCTCTTTCTTTAATTAACTCAATATCGGCTCTTAAATTTTTAAAAAACATATAGGTATTCCTTTCGTTATTTTATTGTTAATATCTTTTTAAATTTAAAAAGATACGGAAAAAGTGAAATGAAAGTTATTATTGAGGCGGCAATTAAGGCTACATTCCCGTAAATAGGGAAATGCACAAAAAATGCAAAGAAATATATAATTAAAGCAATTGTTTGTGAAACAGTTTTTACTTTGCCCCAAATTGAAGCGGCAACAAAAACTCCTTTTTTCTTAGCAAACCTTCTAAGAACTGTAACAATAATTTCTCTTATAATAATAACTATAATAGGTAAAATCATAACTTTTTGTTCATAAACATTTAACAATAAGAAAAAAGCCAACATAACGCCAATAATTAAAATTTTGTCCGCTAAAGGGTCAAGCATTTTCCCTTTATCACTAATTGCCTCATATTTTCTTGCTATAAAGCCATCAATGGCATCCGTTAAAATTGCCAATATAAATAATACTCCTGCAATAATTATTGAAAGCGAGTTATCAACATCAAGATTATTAATAAGATAGTCACCAAAGGCAGTTCCCTTTGATAAACTAAAAGGAAAAATGTTTGAAATAATGCTACTATAAAGCATTATAAAAACAATTATTGGAGCTAAAACTATTCTAAAAATGCAAAGGTAATTTGGCAGTTTTTTTATATCCATTTATTTTAAAGCCCTTTCGTTATTTAGAGGTTAGAAGGTAGATGTTAGAATAAAAATAATAATTAAATTCAATTATTTAAAAAAATGGTTGACTTTTTGCAAAACAAAGCATATAATATAGGCAGTTAGAAATGGTGTAACCATTAACGGTTAGCCCATTAAGTTTTGATTAAAAAATAACCGAACTCTTTGGGAGAGGGGCGGTTATTTTTTTGTGGTTTTATTTTCAATAACTATAAGTAAAATCATAAAAAATATAATAATTATAGCATACTCCATTTAACCACCCCCATTCTGTGATGAACAGGGCTTAACCGCTCACTTAGCACCATTTCAACCGCCTTGAACATATTATAACAATTATTTCAGTTTTATTCAAGTTATTTTATGTGTTAGAAATGGTATCTTAAATTATAAATTTAATTGTCAATTGTCAATCTTCAATTGGTAAGATTCCTATCAAATCGTATTCCATAGTTTCATTTATTATTACATCATAAAAATCGCCTGTTTTCAAGGGGTTTTGCGATTTTATAAATATTTTGCCATCAATTTCGGGTGCCTCCATATAACTTCTTGCAAAATAGCACTCGCCATATTTATCATAGCCTTCTACTATAACTTTAAAAGTTTTGCCAATTTGCTTAGCACAAAACTGCTCTGAAATAATATTTTGCTCAAAACTTATAATTTCTTGCCTTTTTAACTTTTCATCTTGACTAATTTGTCCTTTAAAAAGTGAGGCTTTTGTGCCTTCCTCTTGTGAATAAGTAAAAACTCCCAATCGTTCAAATTTTGCCTCTTTTACAAAGGTTGCAAGGCACAGGAAATCCTTTTTGGTTTCATTTGGAAAGCCCACTATAACAGTTGTTCTAATTATTACATTAGGGATTTTTTCTCGGATTTTTTTAATTAATTCTAAAAGGCTTTGGCTATTGCCTTTTCGGTTCATAGCCTTTAATATTTTTTCGCTTGAATGTTGAATAGGCATTTCAATATATTTAACTATCTTCTCCTCATTTGCCATTACATCTAATAGTTCATCGGTTATTCGTTCGGGATAAAAATAAAGCACTCTAATCCATACTAATTGTTCTATTTTGCAAAGTTCGTTTAAAAGTTTTGGCAAGCAATATTCATTATATAAATCTAAGCCATAGCGAGTGGTATCTTGTGCAATTAAAATAATTTCTTTAACACCTTTTTTTGCAAGAAGTTTTGCCTCGTTAACAATATTTTCAATTTTTCTGCTTCTAAACGCACCTCTTATTAAAGGAATTGCACAGTATGAGCATAAATTGTCGCACCCTTCGGAAATTTTAATATAGGCACTGTAAGAAGGGGTTGAAATCACTCTTTGCCCATCTATATTATGCTGTTCTCTATCGTTAAAACTTGAAAATTTATTGCCCTTTAAAATTTTGGTTACTGCATTAAAAACCTCGTTATAACTTCCTGTTCCCAAAAAACCATCCACTTCGGGGAACTCTTTTTCAATTTCTTCTTTATATCGCTGACTTAAACAGCCAGCAACAATAATGCCCTTTATTTTACCTTCTTTTTTTAGTTCTATTATCTCTAAAATGCTTTCAATAGCCTCTTGTTTAGCCTGCTCCAAAAACCCACAGGTGTTTATAACTACAACATCGGCTAAATAAGGCTCTATAACAATATTTATATCGTTTTCCTTTAAAACCCCAAGCATAAGCTCTGAGTCCACTAAATTCTTAGCACAGCCTAAGGATATAAGGGCGACATTTATCATAAGTTTATCTGCCTTTCTGTAATTCTTTTTTATATTACTATCAACAATTAATTAATTTTATTTCCAAAACAGTCTATACCTAAATTATATCGTTTACATGATTCAGACGGTGAATATCGCCATATAATATTATCCTTTTCAATATACCCTTCATTAATGAAGAGTATAACATTTTTATTATTTATATTGTTAGGAACGCAAGCAAAAATTTTGTCCATCTTATAACAATCTTCAAGAATATCAGGATTAAATGCGACATTAACATGAAAACCGCCATTTGTTTTAATTGTTTCATTGCTTGGATAAACAATACCCCTATAAGGATATTCTTTTCCATCGTATAACATTTTCATTTCAGATATAAATTTGTAAATTGCAATAGTTATATTGTATTCATCTTCATTTCCGCTTTTTACATTTTTTGTAAATTCTTCTCGGAGATGTTTATTTATTAATTTACAATTATTACTTAATTTTTCGTTGTATTTGGTTGCTATAAATGGAGAATTATTTACAATATCATTTGTTACTCCAATCGGAAACCAAAATATTTTGTGTTTTTCTATAAGATCAAATTTAATAAGTATAATAAGCGGATCCTCATGTGATTTTATTTCAAAAATTGTCGATTCAGGTGAAGCAGCTGCATAAAAAATACTTTCATTAATGTTATTACATCTTCCTTTCCTAATTACTTTGTTTGATTCAGGATAAACTAAATCACTTTTTTTGCTAAATAGCTTTTTTGATGGTCTTGCCCTATATAAATGATTAATTTGTATGTCATTAGCTACAAGACCTTCTATGAAGCTATTTTCTTTAAAAAATGTAGCAAATTCATCAATTGAGCATTTTTTTACTAACATTTCTTTTGTAATGCTAATTAAAACTTTTACTTGATCAATTTCTAAATCATCAATGTGAATAACATCCAATATTTAACCTCCAATTTTTAATTAAAATTATGTTAAAGTAATATAATTATTCTCTAATTCTATTAACTTCACCTCACAAAATATAACTAATCTATATTTAATAAAGAAATTGGCTTTGATACCGAAATTGCACATTGTGAATTGCATTATGTTACTTGTTACCTGTTACTTGTTACTTATAAAGAGATTGCCACGCTGTGCTCGCAATGACAACTTTCCACTTTCCACTTTCAATTTTCAACTGCTCTAAAGGCTGAATTTATTTCCTCAAAATCATATCCCATTCTCACCAATTTATTAAAAATTTGCCTTTTTGTTTTTTGGTCTTGTAAGTCTTTGCCTTTTAATAGTTTTTGCAACACATTGTTAATTTCACTTTCATTTTCTAAGAAATAATTTTCTGCTAATTCCTTAGCATATTCCTTATCAATTCCTCTTTTATAAAGTTCAAAAACTACCTTTCTTTGCCCAAACTTCTTTATTTCAAATAAGTATTTTAAACTGTCGGACGCATATTGCACATCATTTATATAGCCTAAATCCTCTAAATATGCTGTAACCTTATTGGCAATATCAAAATCAATTCCCTTATCAGTCAACTTTGTAATTAATGCTCTTTTTGAATAAGACTTTTTAGACAACAAAAGATAAGCCCTATTTTTTGCAAAACTAAAAGGGTCTTTTTCTTTTAATTCGTCATTACAGTTTCTATTCAAATAAACTTTGCACTCCCAAATTAAATATAATGAACGCATTTTATGCGTTCCGAATTAATAATGAATGCACCTTGCACAATCGGGCGAGCAAACTTCGCCCCTACTTTTAACGGGCAAATCGTGAATTACCACTACAATTGCAATTTGTAATTCCTTTTTATTCTATATTCTACATTTAAATGACAATTTTTAATTGTCATTTAAATCGTCTGCCATAATATTTATAGAAGGCTTAGGAGCACCAAAACTTGGCTTAATTCCTGCAAAACTTTTAGTTGCTTTTTTTAAGTTATCCTTATTGGCAATAACCTTTTTTTCAATTTCTTCTGCTAATTTAGGATTTTCTTTTAAATATTCTCTTGTATTATCCTTACCTTGACCTAATCTAATATCCCCATAAGAGAACCATGCACCGCTTTTATTTATAATTTCAAGATTAACTGCTAAATCAATAATTTCACCCATTCGTGAAATGCCTTGACCATATAAAATATCAAATTGACCTTCTTTAAATGGAGGAGCAACTTTGTTTTTAACTACTTTTGCCCTAGTTCTTGTGCCAATAACATCTGTGCCACTTTTTAATAATTCAATTTTCCTAATATCAATTCTAACCGAAGCATAAAACTTTAAAGCCTTGCCACCGGTTGTGGTTTCGGGGCTACCATACATAACTCCTATTTTATCTCTTAATTGATTAATAAACACTATTATACAATTTGTTTTTGAAATAGCACCTGCTAATTTCCTTAAAGCCTGCGACATTAACCTTGCCTGCAAACCTAAGTGAGAATCTCCCATTTCACCTTCTATTTCTGCTCTAGGAGTAAGAGCCGCAACTGAATCAATAACAATAACATCAATAGCTCCGCTACGAACCAATGCCTCGGTTATTTCTAAAGCTTGTTCCCCTGTATCAGGCTGAGAAACTAACAAATTGTCCACATCAACACCCAAAGCCTTAGCATAAATAGGGTCCAACGCATGCTCTGCATCTATAAATGCGGCTATTCCGCCCGCCATTTGTGATTGAGCAATAATATGTAAAGCAAGAGTAGTTTTCCCCGAAGCCTCAGGACCATATATTTCAATAATTCTGCCCTTTGGAACACCGCCAATACCTAACGCAATATCAAGAGAAAGCGAACCTGTTGAAATAGCCTCAACATTCATTGCTACATTTTCTCCAAGCATCATAACCGATCCTTTGCCAAAATGTTTTTCAATATTTAAAAGTGCAGTTTCAAGAGCCTTCTTTTTGTCATCCATTTTTGTTTTCCTCCCAAGCAATTTTATTTATTATTATATATCAATATAATCATTTTTACAAGTGTTGATTTTTATTATTTATTGATTTCATATCACTTTTTATCACAAGATTGCAATGAAATGGGGTTAACAAAAGCAAGATTTATACTTTTTGCACAACCCCTCTGTTTATACCGGTTAATCTTTCAATTTGTCTTACCGATAAGCCCTTTTCTTTAAATTTCCTTATAAATTTATCTCTTTGCTTAATGCTCAATAATTGAAAATCACTTGCATTATTGCATTTGCTTATTTTCACTATTGTTTTCTTTGCGTCCTTATCATTTAATCTGTTTTTATCCTCTGCTTCTAAGCATTTGTCATAATTTTTTTCATTATTATATCTTACAAATTCTTCTATTGGCAATATTCCCAATGTATAATCAATATCTGTAAGTTGTTTTTCTGTTGGACTAATATATTCACTATAACTGCTTTGGGTATATTTATCAACTCTGTTGCACAACCCTGCTTTTACAGGATTTTGATGAATGTATCTTAAAACAGTTAAAAAATACTTGTCATCTTCAATAGGTTCACTCTTGAATCTGTCTTGAAAAAGACTGCCAATTCTATTGTATTTTAGGTTATACCAATATACATATTTGGCTCCAAGCTTTCTCATAAATGCCCCGAGTTTTTCATTATCAATGCCCATTAACAAATGAATATGGTTTTTCATTAAACAATATCCATATATCTTACATTTCATTTCGTCTTTATATAGCCAAATTGTTTCTAAAAATGACTTGCTGTCCTCTTGGTCTTCAAATATTACTTGTCGATTAATTCCTCTTATCATTATATGATATATTCCGCTTATGCTTTTTTTTCTCGCTTGTCTTGGCATTATTACCTCATTTCACTTTTTTTATTGTATAGATACCCATCAAGTAATTAGGATAAAATATATAAACGGTTACCTTAATTCCAGTAAGAGTCTACTATTTCTCTTGTAGTTTTAACAGCTTCGCTTAGTTTTTTTGTGTTGCCATGCAAGGTCAAATCATCTCTAAAAATAATTTCCAGCTTACAATCTCTTGCGTTTTTTATTGTTGTATTTATATAATTGATTAGACCTTGTTTATCAAATCCATAATCTATTCCCATAAAATTTGCTGAAACCTTGCGACTATAAATTACATCTGTATTCTTTAAATATTCAGCAACCACAGCTTCATTTGCCCAAGCAGAAACAGACACCTTGCATAAATTATCTAATTTCAGCAGGTAATCCTTTAAAATTCCATTTACAGGCTCGCAACACCCATAATAAACCCTGCCAAACCTATCTGAAATTCTTTTAAGATACGGAAAAATAAACTCTCCATACATCTGTGTTGAAATACCTACACTCTCTTGTGAGTTCATATTAAGCCACAAGTCATTTGTAGTAACATTATTTAAATTGGAAACAGGAAGTTTCTTTGTAAATCCATAGCTTCCACTTCCAATAAATTGATTGCCATTATTTAAGGTTAATAAATTATTTTTTTCTAAATTATTAAGGACGTTCAACGTGTCCTCTGCCATAAAGTCATACATTTTATGCACTGCCTGCGGGCAATCATACATTGCTATCATTAAATATTCAAGACCCATAAGCGAAACCGCAATTGCTGAAAAAGCTACATACCAATCAAAAAGATGATTGGTAATTTTAATAGGCATAATGTCCCCTATTATTTCACTAATTTGATTTGCCTTATCAATTGTTTTTTTTGAATTATCAAATATTTTTGTTGGTTTAAGCATATAAAGTTGTTCTTCTAAGTTGGTTATTGGGTGATTATGTTTAAATCCAAAATCTCTACCTTGGCTATCTTTAACACTAACCATCTCAATATTTATATCAAACAACCTTACATCAATATCCATTCGTAACTCATAAAAATCAGGGTCAACCTTATCATCATCTATTAACTCACGGTTAACCTTAAAACCCATAAAATAATTTTCAATTTCTCTGCATATCTCACTCTCACAAATAAGTGGCTGTGCTATTTCATTAAATAACATTATGTTTTCTAATATAATAGGTGGCTTTACTCTATCACTTAAATCATTATGGTTGAACCATTGTTTCTCTCTTTTTATATTTTCTTTGCTTTTTGCCATCTCTAATTGCCTTTTAGCCATTTCTCTAACAATTTGTGTATCTCTTAAATTCATATTCATTCTTGTATGATATAGTTAGCGACTATAACATACGCTCCTTTCGTTTTTCTTTTT
>CAZFQD010000073.1:0-11130 GCA_964520885.1 uncultured Oscillospiraceae bacterium
AGGACTTAAATGATGGTCTTTTTTTCTTCATATTAAACTCCCCTCAAACCCTTGATATTGCTAACTTATTATGTGTATATTATATCATATTTTAATCAAAATTGCAACAAAAAACCGCCTAAAATTTAAGATTTTAAACGGCTTTTTTTCTGTTTGTTAGGGGACTTTTGTTACAGCCCCTTTTTTGTGTTGTTTTGTCCAAATATGCCGAAATATTTTTTTTACGACAATGAATAAATGACAATATTTTCCATTGTTAATAAGTATAATATAAGAAAGGCGAACCCTACACATTATTTTTCTATTGTTTTTATCTAACTACTATTAACTATTAACTATTAACTATTGACTAATCACTAATGGGGATTGCTTCGTTTCTCTCGCAATGACAACGGAGACAATAATAATTAGTCGCTTGCGACAACATATACTCCTTACTCCTAATTTCTCATTCAATTTTATTGATATTCGCTCGGGCGACCAAAGGTCAGCCCCTACTTCTAAAAGAAAGGAATTTTAAACTATGTCAAGAACAAAACAAGAATTTTTTACTATGGTTCGTGAAAATGTTGGAGGGCAGACCTACGAAAAAGTAATTATAGCCCTTCGCTCTTTTATTTTAGGTTTTTTATTAGCAAGAGCAGGAATATTTGGCGGCTCTTCTCCTTTTGGCGTTGCATATTTGGCGGCAATTGATTTTAAAAGTTTTAACGGTTTTTTTGCTTTAAGCGGAGTTATAGCAGGCTACTTAATAGATGGAGTTTTAAGCATTAGATATATTTTAGTATCCATAGCATTTTATAGTTTGAAAATGATTTTAATTAAAAAAGAGTATCCAACTAATTTGACATTTAATGCTTTTGGTTGTGCATCGATGCTAATTATATCAGGATTAATAGAGGCTACACAATTTAACTTAATATTTTATGATATGCTTATAATTGTTGCTACTGCAATAATTAGTGCAACCTTTGTGTATTTCTTTGCAAAAGCCATACCTTTTTTTACAAATCCATCTGCAAGAAGTGGCGGGCTTTCCGAAAGAGAACTAATTAGCATTGTTATTTCAATGTCAGTTTTATTTCTTTCGCTAAATGCAATAAATATAGGTGGGGTTTCAATAGGAAGAACAGCGGGGATATTTATTGTATTAACTGCATCTTTATACGGTGGAATGGCTCATGGTAGTATGGCTGGAGTTATTGTTGGACTTATTATGAGTTTTGGCACAGGGGCGAGCACTCACATTATTGGCACTTATGCCTTTGGTGGCTTGTTGGCAGGAGTTGTTAGTGATATGGGTAAATTAGGAGTATCGGTAGCTTTTGTGCTTGCTAATGCAGTGCTAACAATGTATTTTAACGGCTCATCTGAAATATTAATTAGTCTTTATGAAATTATGTTAAGTTCAATTATATTTTTAATTGTGCCGGAAAAATTCCTTAAAAAAACTGCAAGTTATATACTTTTATATAAATTAGACCAAAAAGCACAACCGGAAAAATTCAAAGCTTTGTTTATAAATAGATTAAAATCAGCCGCAAATTCCTTTTCCTCACTTTCAGAAACTATTAAAGCAGTGGGAACTTTAAAAAGAAGTGTTTCTAAAATTGATGTAACTCCAATTATTGGCAAGGTGGCTGATACCATATGCAAAAAATGTCGCTCCAGTATGTTCTGTTGGGGTGCTTCATATAACGACACTATGAATGTTTTAAATGATATGTCAACTGTCTTTTCTAAAAATGGAAAAATTGAAATTAAAGATTTCCCCTCGTATTTTGCCGTGCGGTGCGAAAAAAAAGAAGCAATTGCTTCAGAACTTAATTTAAGGTTTTCTGAATATTGGGCTAAAGAGCGAGAGGATATAAAAACAGAAGAAAACCGAGTAATTTTAGCCGAGCAATATTCAGGTGTTTCACAAATAATTGATAATATGGCAAACGACTTAAACAAAGCAGTCCGATTTGATAATATTGCAGAAGAAAGGATTGCAAATTACCTTATAAGACAAAACATTAGAAAGCCAAATGTGTCCTGTTATACAGATGCTGACGGACTTTTAACAGTAGAAGCAAGTGCTGTAATACCTGTTGAAATTTCTGATTTGAGTAAATTTACAAATGATATTTCTACTTTAGTTGGAACTGTCGTTGATGTAAATTATATGAACGAAGAGGGTGGAATTTGGCAAACAAAGTTTACAGAAAGAGAGGAATATACTATTTCTTGTGCAAGAGCTTCTTGTGGGAAAGATGGGAAAACTGTATGTGGAGATACATCTTCAGCATTTCGTGCTGAGGGCGGAAAATATATTATGACCATTAGTGATGGAATGGGAAGCGGAAAAGAAGCAGAGCGGGATAGTATGCTAACAGTTTCATTTTTGGAAAAATTATTAAAAGCAGGCTTTGACAAAGAAAGTGCTTTAAAACTTGTAAATTCCGCTCTCATTTTAAAATCCCCTGACGAGAGTTTTGCAACAGTTGATATTACTGTTATAAATTTAGTAACAGGCAAAGCAGAGTTTATAAAAGCAGGAGCGGCACCTACCTATGTAAAAAGAGGCAATTCAGTTTATGAGTTAGGCTGTAGTTCATTACCGGCAGGAATAGTAGTTGATGCACGATTTGAAAAATCAAAATGCAAGTTAAAGGAAAACGATATGATTATTATGGCTTCAGATGGTGTTACAGCAGTCGGCTCAAGAATATTATCTAAAATAGCCACTGATTATAAGGGCAATAGCCCCACTGAGTTGGCAGAATTAATATTAAATGAAGCAAACAAAGTATCTTTAAATTCAGATGATATGACTGTTGCGGTGGGGCTTTTTAGTAGGAAATAGAAATTTAATTGACAATTATTTGTCATTGCATAACCGACACCGCAGTGTCGTCCTGAGGCGTATCCCGACGAAGGAGCCCGTGGCAATCTCATTGTTAATTAGAAATGAGAAATTAGAAATGAGTAATAAGGGGACGAATTAATTAACTACTAACTACTATTTTCTAACTACTAAATGGTCATTGCGAACGAAGTGTGGCAATCTCATTTTTTATTAGGAATTAGGAATTTTCTTGCTTTTTGCATCTTTTGATTATAATGTGCAAATTAATAAATAATATTAAATAGCGGTGGAAAAATTCCACCGCTATTCTATTAGATTTGTTCTTATGCTTTTGATTTCCTCTTTTGTTACTCCAATATGCAATAGATATTTTTCTATTTTGTCTTTTAAACTATCATTTTCATCACCAAAGGTATTAAAATAGTCAACCATTTTGCAAAAGTCCTCAAATTTACTTGTCCTGCCACCCCAAATTGAAAATGAAGTTAACTCATAATCAAGGCAAAGGTCATTAAGGTTAACACTTAAAAGTCCATTTAAAAGAAAAGTTACCGTTCCTGTTCTATCCGCTCCACCTACACAGTGAAATATTAATGGATAATAACTTTTATCTGCAAAAATTCTAAAGACTTCGCGATAAGGCGGTTGATACTCTGGTTGGCTAACATTGATATATGGAGCAATTGAAAAATTTAACCATTTAACCTTATTTTCATCTAAAACAGGCATTATTTTTTCTTCAAAACCTCTTAAATCAATATCAGTTTTAATTTTTAAATCCTCTAAAAGAATTCTTCTTCCTTCCTCAGTGAGATTTACATTGTTATTTAACTCTGAACTTCTAAATAAAAGCCCTTGCTTAACGGTTTTTCCATCAGTTGTTTTCCAACCTCCAATATCACGAACATTAGTAATATCAGGAACCTTAATCCAGCGAGGAGGAATATTTGAGGTTTTAAAACTTAAAATTTGAGATTTTGCAACGATTTTATCGTTACTTTTAGCAATTACTTGCCAAAAATACTGTTGATTTAATAGAAAATTATTGCATATGATTTTAGTTTCATTTGTTTTCTTAATATAAATTGGCGGTTTTAAGTTATTTGTTTCGGAAATTATAACCTCAAAATCAACATTTATAAATAAAGAACCACTAATTTCCCATTCAAAAAAAACATCCTTTGGAAAACTTCTATCTTCATTTGTGGCAACAAGGTTTTGCCACTGAATAGGGGCATATTTTTCAAAAATTTCCTCAGGCTCATTTTGCATTGAAAAATAATCAAGATGATATTTATGTTGTATATCAATAATTGAATTGTCATATGGGTTAATTTGAGTTATTTTCATTTATCCTCCTATTGAATGTTTTCATTAACATTATTTCTATAATATATTTTTAATTATAATTTGTCAAATAAAATAATTAATGAAAGCCAAAATACTTGCTAAATTTAAATTAATGATATATAATTATTTCATAATATTTTTAATGGTGAAATGGAACATTTATGCAAACAAAAGTATCAGAACTAAACCTTGAATATGGCAATCCCACAGTTGAAAGTGCTTTACAGAAAATGAAAAATGCCTTGACAACTTTTAAAGGTCAAGGCTATAAAGCTATTATTATAATTCACGGATATGGTTCAAGCGGAGTTGGCGGAGGTATAAAAACTGCGGTTAGAACTTGCCTTAGCACAAGTAGTATGAGTGGAATTGTGCGAATGGTTTTTAATGGGGAGAGTTGGGGCTATAATAAGAAAACTGCTATTTCTTTTTGTAAGCAATTAGAGGAGCATCAACGAAGAATTTTAGGCAATGAAGGGGTTACTGTTGTAATATTAAAATGAAATATATTAGAAGGATTGCAAAAATGCAACCCTTCTTTTTTCTCAAATTTAATTTATTGAGTTGGTTTTGCCTCCGATAGTATAACATTTATTGAATAGCTTTTTCCTTTTCTTAAATAATCTATTTTAATACTGTCTCCTACCTTAAATTTTTCCTTTTCTGCTGTGAATTGTTGGAAGGATTCAATTTCTTTATCATTAATTGAAATTATTAAATCTCCCTTTTCAAGACCTTTATTGGCAACATCACTATCGGGGTTAACATAGGTTACAAAAATATAGCCAAAAGGTTCACCATTTCTTGTGGTATAAAACTCTCCTGAAATGCCTAACATTGGTCTGCCTTTAACATATCCGTCATTAATTAAACTTTCAATAATTGGCTTTGTTATGTTTATTGGAATTGCAAAACCCAAGCCTTGTGTTTCACCCATAATTTTTGAAGAAGTAATACCAATTACTTGCCCATAAGAGTTTACTAAAGGGCCACCCGAGTTACCGGGGTTAATATCAGTATTTGTTTGAATTAAGTCTGTTATATAATCGCCAATCGCAATATTTTTTCTATAAGCAGAAACGATACCATTTGTAATTGTTGTTGCAAGTTCAATATCGTAAGGGCTACCAATAGCAACAACATCTTCACCAACTAAAATTTTTGAAGAGTCCCCCAATTCAACTGCTGGCAAGCCACTTGCCTCAATTTTTAAAATTGCTAAATCAGTTCTTGAATCAATACCTTTAATGACAGCATCATATTCTTTATTTGTAGTAGTAACAACCTTTAAGGATTGGGAATTTGAAACAACATGAGCATTAGTTAAAACATATCCATCAGCACTAATAATCATTCCAGAGCCCAAACCACTATTTCCAACAATAATACTTACAACCGAAGGGCTAACCTTAGCATAAATTTGAGGAACAGTTAATACATCTCCTTCATTTGCTATAGGAGGGACATTGGAAACATTACTGCTCTGGTCAGTTATATTACTGCTATTCCCAGTTCCTGTATTATTAATTCTTTTTCTCATTTCTTGAATTAGCCTTGAAGTTCCAAAAATTGTAACTCCTATAATTCCAATAAACACCACAACCGCAGTAGTTATTGCAAATATTTTTAATGCCTTTGAATGTTTCGGCTTTTTAGTAACTTTTTTATAAGATTCTTCATTCCATTGAAAACTATTACTACTAACCGTCTTGTTGTCCTCTTGTTGTGAAAATGGAGTTTGTTCTAACTCATCAATTATTTCTTGTTGCTCATTTTCAAAACTCTCATTTGAAACATCTTCATTTTGAATTTCCTCGTTTGGAGTTTTCTCATTTAAAGGTTGCTCATTAAGGTTATGTTCATTTGGGGTTTCTTCATTTAAGGGTTGCTCATTTTGGTCTTTTTCAAAATCATCATTCATAACTTTTCCTCTTTTCTATTTAAAAAAATATTTAATTTATTTACTGAAATTAGTATAGCATATATTTGTGAATAAATATTAAAAAATATTTGAAAAATTTATTAACATTTATGCAGGTGTTAAAGTATAAACAAATTCAGCATATTCACCTTCTTTAGAGGTTACCCAAATTTCCTGCTTGTGTAAATTCATAATTTGCTTACATAAATATAAGCCTAAGCCAATTCCTTTTTTGTCCTCTGAACGAGATTTGTCGGCTTTATAGAACCTATCAAAAATATATGGTATATCCTTTTGAAAAATTCCATTTCCAGTGTTTTTTATTGAAATATATACCTTTTTTTCATCTTTAAATACTTTAAAATCGATTTTTCCATTTTCATTACAAAACTTAACTGCATTTTCGGTAAGATTAAACATAACCCTATAAATTGCATCTTCATCCGCTAAAACAAAAATATTACTCTCGGGCAAAGAAACATTAATATTAATTCCCTTTTCCTTTGCACTTAATTCAAAACTATCAACAATCTTTAAAAGTATAGTATTAACATCAAAGGAAGTTGGATTTATTGAAATATTTGAAGAATTAATTTGTGTAATATAAAGCAAGGAATTAACAAGGCGAGAAAGCCTTTTTATTTCACTATCAACAATGGTTAGATAGTAATCTTGCTTTTCCTTTTCAATTGTTCCATCAAGTATGCCGTCAATAAAACCACCAATAGTTGTCATAGGAGTTTTTAACTCGTGAGAAACATTGCTTACAAAACTACTTCGCATTTCTTCAAGTGTGGCTAATGAGGACGCCATATTGTTAAAGGACATTGCAAGTCTTGCTATTTCATCATTGCCAGAAACTGTAATTCTTTCATTAAAGTTTCCATTTGCGAAGTTTTTAGCCGCTGTGCTCATTTCCTTTAAGGGCTTTAATAATTTATTTGTGGCAAAATAAAGCAAAATATATGTTATAAATAAAGAAAAAATTAAAGCTAATCCAAACATTTTCATAATATCAAACATTAAAACAAAAATATTTTGTGCCGAGGACGAAACAATAACAACCCCGCCAAAATTATTATCGCCAATTAAAAATGGAACTCCAACAATAATATTAGGGCTATTAAAAAAATCATTTAGATTACCTGTAATTTTGTATTGCCCATTTTGAATAATTTCGTTTATTGTTTGAATGGGAATGGTTTTTTTTTGATAGAATGGTTTGTTGTCTATGTTTTTTCTAATTGAAGATGCTAAAATATTTCCGTCTAAATCAGATATAAAAACATCTGCATTTAAATTTTCGGTTATAAAATTTATTGAATTTCTATATGCTCTTTCTGAGGATAGAAAAAAACTATCGGAAAACGAAGTAGTAATTCCCGCTATTTTATTTGCTCCAACTAATAATTGCTTTTGTTTTTCATCTGCTGAATATTTCCACACGAACAAAAACATCGTAACCCCAATTATAAAAAAGGAAACGAGAATTATTGCTGAAATTCTAATAAAATACTTTAAAAATAAACTGTTTTTCATATAATTTAATCCTTTTTGTTACTGAATACGGAACGCATTAATGCGTTGCCTACAAAAATTTCTCTTGCTAATTAACTTCAAACTTATATCCAACTCCCCAAACGGTTTTTAACTTCCACAATTTAGAAACGCCATCAACTTTTTCTCTAATTCTTTTTATATGAACATCAACTGTTCTTGAATCTCCAAAGTATTCAAAGCCCCACACTTCATCTAATAGTTGACTTCTGGTGTAAACTCTGTTTGGATTATTTGCCAAATGAAATAATAGTTCTAATTCCTTAGGTGGAACTTCTACTATTTTCTCCATAACCTTTAAAACATAAGTAGTAAGATTAACAACTAAATTATCATAAATGACTTCTTTATTAGTAGAGGCTGATGTAATATTTAAACTTCTTCTCAAAACAGCCTTAACTCTTGCCATAACTTCTTTAGTTTCAAAGGGTTTAACAATATAATCGTCAGCACCTAATTCAAGACCTAACACCTTATCAAAGGTTTCGCCTTTAGCACTAATCATAATAACCGGGACATTTGAAGTTTTTCTAATTTCTTTTAAGACCTGCCACCCATCCATTTTTGGCAACATAATATCCAATAAAATTAAATCTGGTTTAAATTGATTAAAATATGTTACAGCATCCATTCCATTATAAGCTAACTTAATTGTGTATCCATCTTTTGCTAAATATAATCTTAATAGTTCGCAGATATTTGTATCGTCATCAACTACCAATACTTTCTTTTCATCCATTATAAACTCCATTCCACCGTTTTATGACGGTAAAAAATAAATTATAGATAATATTTATTTTACATAATAAAAATGAACAAATTATGAACCTTTTAAATATATTTATTTAAATTTTATTTGAAACTATTCACCCCCCTCTTTAAATCCAAGTTAAAATAATCAATAAAAACCCATAAAATTAATATTTTTAAAATAACAATTGATTTAATTGTATTTTTAATATATAATATAATTTAAGAATTGTTATGTATTAAAGAAAGGGAGGTTGTTTGTGGAACTTGCATTAAAAATTTACATTCAATTATTCTCAATTTCTATACTTTTTATTATACTACTAAATTCGTTTTTTAGAAACGGAGAAAGTTTAATTAAATTAAAAGTTTTTAGATTGCTTTTGTTCTCTTCAATTTTTAGTTTAATTTTTCAATTAATTAGTTGGATTATTAATGGCAATAGTGATAGTAATATGTCAACATTAATAATGTTTATTAATATTCTATTTTTCCTATTTGCTCCATTTTCAACTTTATTGTGGGTATTTTATGCTTATCTTGTAGTATCTAAAAAGGAAACTGATTTTAGGTTTGTTTTATTGTTGTTTTCAATTCCTTATTTGATTGATTTGGGCATTGTATTTGCAAGTCCCTTTTCAAAGTTGATTTTTTATATTGATAATAATATATTTGTTGAAGGTCCGCTATTCTTTTTGCATTTCATTTCAAGTGTCGTATATTTATTAGGTGTGGCAATTTATATTTTCATTAATAGGAAAAAGATTGAGAAATTAGAGTTTCCAACAATATTGATTTTTTTAATTTCTCCAATTATTGGTGGAATAATTCAAGCGTTTTTCAATAGCTTTTCTACTTTTTTAAGTGCTATAACACTGTCTTTGATTATTGTTTTTGTTAATATTCAAAATAGAATTATCAACATTGATTTATTGACAAAAGCATATAGCAGAACCTATCTTGAATATGTTTTAAACAAAAAAATCATTAAAATTAAAAGTTGGGAAAAAGCTACTACATTTGCAGGAGTATTTCTTGACCTTGATGATTTTAAGGAAATTAATGATAAATATAGTCATTTTGAGGGAGATTTTGCTTTAAAGAAAACAAAAGAATTAATTGAATTATGCTTGGAAAAGAAAGGTTTTGTTTCCCGTTTTGGAGGAGATGAATTTATTATTATATTGTATACTAATGATTACACAGAACTTAAAACTTTTATTGGAAAATTAGAGCAAGAATTTATTAAGTATAATGAAATTAGAAGTAAGCCCTATAAGCTTAGTTTTAGTTTCGGATATATGATTTATGATAAAAATTCTAATATGAAAGTTGATGACTTTATTGGAACAATAGATAAAATGATGTTTCAAAATAAGGTAAATAAAAAAAGCATTACTACAATATAAGGAGCATTTTTATAAATGAAACTTGGCATAGTTGGACTTCCTAATGTTGGGAAAAGCACTTTATTTAATGCAATAACTAATGCTTCAGCACAATGTGCTAATTATCCCTTTTGCACTATTGAGCCTAATGTGGGGGTAGTTTCTGTTCCCGACCAAAGACTAATTAAGTTAAATGAAATGTATAAACCTTTGAAATTAACCCCTGCGGTTATTGAATTTGTTGACATTGCAGGCTTGGTTAAAGGGGCATCTAAAGGTGAGGGTTTGGGCAATAAATTTTTATCTCACATTCGTGAGGTTGATGCTATTGTCCATGTTGTTCGTTGCTTTGAAGATGATAATATTATTCATATAGATAATGAAATTAATCCTTTAAGTGATATTGAAACAGTTAATTTAGAACTAATATTTTCAGATATTGATATAGTACAGCGAAGAATTGACCGATTGAAAAAGCAAATAAAAGGCGATAAAAGTTGTGAAAATGAACTTTTGCTTTTAGAGAGGCTTTTTGCTTTTCTTGAACAAGGTAATTGTGCAAGAGCATTGACTTGCAATGATGAAGAAAAGGCATTGTTAAATGAAATTGCTCTACTTTCGTTAAAATCTGTTATTTATGCCACAAATTTTAGTGAAAAGGATTTCATAAAAGGTATTGAGCATAATAAATATTATAAATTAGTTAA
Source organism: uncultured Oscillospiraceae bacterium (assembly GCA_964520885.1). Lineage (GTDB taxonomy): Bacteria > Bacillota > Clostridia > Oscillospirales > SIG519 > CAZFQD01. The sequence goes on from CAZFQD010000073.1 coordinate 10,525, forward strand.
AGAACTTTCGCAAAAAGAGGGAGCTGAAACAATTTGTATTTGTGCAAAAATTGAAGAGGAAATTTCAGAACTTGAGAATGAAGAAAAAGCATTGTTTTTAAGCGATTTAGGTATAGAACAATCAGGGCTTGACCGTTTAGTTAAAGCATGTTATTCACTATTGGGATTAATTAGTTTTTTAACAGCAGGACCACAAGAAGTTAGAGCGTGGACTATTACAAAAGGAACAAAGGCTCCTTCTGCCGCCGGAAAAATTCACAGTGATTTTGAAAGAGGTTTTATAAGAGCAGAAGTAATTTCATATGATGACCATATTGCCTGTGGCACTATGGCAGTTGCAAAGGAAAAAGGTTTAGTTCGTAGCGAGGGCAAGGAATATGTTGTTAAAGATGGGGATATAATATTATTTAGATTTAATGTTTAAATACTAATAAATATAAAAAAAAGCAAAAAAATATTGCATTATTCAAATTATATGTTATTATATAAGAAGAAATATTTCGTAAATAGGTATAAAAAACTTAATTTATGGAATATATATTAGTAATAACATAGATAGTGTAAAAACTTTTATGAAAACTTCTGAAACAAACCCTTGACAGCCAA